>JAJFLS010000709.1 GCA_021772595.1 Opitutales bacterium | reverse complement strand
CCTGGGCTTTGTCGCGGCTGCCCATTGGCGGAATCAGACTCTGAGTCGACTGGGTTCCCGCCATTATCAAAACCTTCGCTTCGCGCAGCGTATCCGCCGTGTTGTAGTCGCTTATTCCAGCTTCGCTAGCTGTTGCTGTTTTCTGGAACTCATCGAATAATCCGACTAGGAGATTGTCGCTTTTTCGTTCATTCTCGGCTTTGTCGAAGCGCTGTAATCCGTGGTTATACAGACTAAGCTTGAGTAGCGTATGTATGTATTTTCGTTCAACTGAGAATTTCTGAGGGATCGAAACGGTCGCGACTTTTCCGTTGTCCAAATCTGAAAATTTAAATGTTGAAGGCTGTTCGGGGCAGAATACTTCCGCGACCTCTGGACTGGTGAAATAGCTGAGATACCCCGCGATTGTCGATTGAACACCCTTATAGGTTTCCTCGTTGAGTCCGGTGTAAGTATCCTGGAAATGGGTATGGACCAATTGCGCCTCATCTGTGCCAAGAGAGGATAGTAGCTCCATTACTTTTCCCATGAGCGAATCCGATGTTAGTAGGTCATGGCAATTTTTGAGTGTGACGGGTTCTCCGATTGTCTCGAGGCATTTGAAGCCCCACTCAATTTGAATGGTCGCTTGTTGCTGGAAGAATGAATTTTCGCTACCTTTTTTGAGTAATGCCCCGGCGACGTCGACGATAGTCTTCGCGTGGTTGGAGTAGGGGATGCCTGGAGCTTCCAGAAAATTGAATGTAAACCGAGGCTGCCAATCTTCTGGAGTCCTGTCCGAACGCAGCTCAATGACAACTAGATCCTCTTCGTTCTTTTGGGGATGATTCTTGAATATTCCTCGTAGGATTTCAATGAATACGCCTTTTTCGTCCAGAACAAGGCCTCCCCAATTAGGGATGTTGCTGCATAGCTGCCATATCGCTCGACGAAAGAAGAAAGTCTTCCCGGTTCCTGTTTCACCCGAAACAAACCAATGGCGGCAGGCTTCGGACTGGTGCCAACTGAAACGGCCGAATCTGAAAACGATAGGATTTCCATTTGTATCCAATTGATCGCGTACACGAATGCATTCGCAATAATATTGCCACACTGCTAACCCGGCAAACGCGCAGGCCGAACCGGAAAGAATGTTCTGAGGGCTCCAAAGAAAGAGGTAAGTGGACGACGCGCAGACAAAGCTGAATATATGATTCCAGAATGGCATAGTGGCAAAGACGGGTAAAGTAACAGGGCTTTAAGTAGAGGGTCATTCTGCTTTTTCTTCAACCTGAATCTTCTCTATGAACGGAAGTTCTTGCGGGCATAATTGCGAGTAGCGTTTGTCGTAGCTTTTGATCCATTCCACTCCGAATTTCGAGAAATGCTCGACCAGTTGTTCCAGACGAACGCCTTCGAGTGAAACTTCGTGGGAGGAGTAGTATAGCTTAATTCGATCGAGCTCGGTTTCGCTCTCGTGCCAGGCGTAGAGAAAATGTATCCAAGGCATGACCCATCGTCTGCCTTTCCAGGGGATAATAACGAGCGTGGGAGCTCCTTCGCGGATCGACGCGCAGATAATGCCAGCGGAACCCTCCGCCGCTTGAACATTGCCCTTCTTGGATAATGAGCGTTTCAGATTTTCCATCGTATTCGAGAGAAGTTTGGAGGACGAAAGAATACACGCGTTCGAGCTCTCCGGGACCTTAGTGTCGTCATGAGCGCTTTCGCGAAATTCAGCGCTCGCTGTTGAGCCTGTTTCACTCGATTCAACCCTTTTCGAGCTGCAGGTTTTTCTACTGGTTTCTGACCGACAAAATCCATTGCCAGGAGGCGTTGACCAGATTGGAGCAAATTATCGCGCAAGGCTTCCTTATTCGATGTGTAGATCTTGATCTTCTTTCGAGCCCGCGACATGGATACATACCATTGATTGCGGTTTGTAGCGGTTTTGCTTCTCGAATCACTGAAGAGCACTGTATCGACTGTCTTGCCTTGAGAGGCGTAAGAAGTTACGGCATAGCCCAGGTTCGCTAGGCGTTGCGAAGGTGATAGGATTTTGGAGACGCCTTGATCGTCTTTAACAGTAATGTTTCCGTTGCCTCCAATTCGGATGACCGTCACTAGCTCCCCATTGGCGATTGGTTTTCCATTCAATGCTCGACCATTGAACTTCATCTGCAGGCGATCTCCTGAAGCAAGATCGATATCGTTTTTTTGAACGACTATGAAACGCTGCGCTCGCTTGAATCCCACAGTCGTCGTTTTCCCATTCTTGTTTAGTGCGATTCCCTTCAGGCTGGCACCCTCAATCTTGACCAGCTCGCGTTTTCGGTATCGGCCATAACTTCTGATGAAGAATGCATAGTCGCCTTCCTGATAGAATCGCGCGTCTCTCTTCTGGGCCTCGTCTAGATCGCGGCTTTGGAAGAAAGATAAACGAGTATCGTGGCCTAATAGTCCTTCGTCTTTGAGGCGTTTTCTGACCGCTGCATTGACCGCGTGGATTTCATCCCATGTTTGGGCGACGATCAGCGTTCGTTCTCCTTCCAGTTTCGATTGCAGGTAGTCTTCGGCCAACGTTTCTTTGCGATTGGTTTCATCATATTCCTGAACGCAGCCGAGCGAATCAAGACGTTCGAAAGACTCTAGAATTGCGCCGGAAGAAGCGGCTTTTACAGCGTCACGGTATCCGCGAATAAATTTTCGCTCGTTTTCGTTTCTCGCTGCATCCGGATTCTGGCGACGTATCATGCTTAATTCCGCCGCCTCCAGTCCCGCGTGAAATTCGATGGCGCGTAACGCATCCGAAGCCTCGACGGCGCCGTGTTGGCGAGTATCGCCCGAAAGAATGATTCGAGCGCCATTTGCTTTTAGCGTATGAATCAGATCCGACATTTGCTTGCCGCTTATTTGCCCCGCCTCATCGATGATGGCAACCGCGTTGTTCGGAAGTTCCTTTTGAGTTAGAAAATGGGCGACTGTCTGCGCTTTGAAGCCGTCTTTCTCCAGGTCGATCACCTGTTGTCGTTGCGGAGCCAGTACAAGGGTTTCGAATCCTGCTTCCCTTAAACCCTTGTCGATTTCTTGCAGGGTGAAGGTTTTGCCAGTGCCTGCCCCGCCTCGGAAAAGCGTAATGTAGTCTCGGCTTGAAAGGATTTGCCGAATCGCGGCCTTTTGCTCGTCGGTAACGCTCGGCATTGAAGGTTGGTATTTCTCATGGAACGGCAGGCATGTTCCTTTCCCTTCCTGTGCCGACTGAACGATCTCAAGCTCTCGTCCCAAAACGAGACGCGTTGTGATTTTGTGATTCCTGCCGTTTTTTAGATACTCTCGTTTGTTGATTTCCGCATTGAGGTTATCCAACGAAAAGCACTCGCCGCGTCCTCTAGACAAAGCCGCGGCTTTCAACTGGTAATCTTCGACAACGGATTTCCGTTCGAACAAATGCTCATCCGCCCAATCAATAATTGCCTTAAGATCGGATTCTATAGGCGTTCCCTCGCCGCCGGATAATTTGCCAGTAAGCGTCTTGCGCTCTCGGTCTGTCAATTGTTGATCCCAATGGCTCAAGAGCTTTTCCGCTGTCGAATCCTTGATTTTGCGATCGCGTTTTTCATGAGCGAATCGATCCCGCAAATCCATCAAATTTCCTATGAACTTTCCCTTCGAAAGATGCTCCTTAACCGCTTCGTTGATTTGCTGGTTTCGCTTGGAGAACTTCTCGATCAATTCGACGGACACGCCTTTGATTTCGAAATCTCGAATGTTGTTTTCGATCTGGTAGCCGAACCTGATCAGTCCCTTCGAAAGTTCGTGGTAGTATAGATTCTCGACGAATTTCCGAGCTTTGAGCATCTCGTAGTTCTGCAAGGCCTTCCACTTTTTCTCTACGGAATCGAATGTCGCGTTGAATAGAATGCAATGAGTGTGCAGATGCGGATCAAGGGCTCGGCTGGTGTCGTGCCGAAAGCTCGCTGCGACAAAGTTGCCAGTACTGCGATCATCGGAACGCCCCATTTTTCGTACTCGAGTCATCGCGTATTTCTCCATCTCCCGCATGGACATCCGGACGGCTTCGTCGTGGATTTTTACGATCCGTTCATCCTGGTAGAGTCCGACGATCGATACGCTCTTTGGCGGACTAATCGTGAAGTCATAGAAGATGCGTCGATTCGCGGTTTCCTTTCCGAATTCAATACGCGTGTGATTTCTTCTCATCGTCAGACGTTCGCCTGTCGTCGGGTTGTTCCCGTCGCAAAGGGCGATGAAGTCATTCTCGTGCACGAAGCCGCTCAGCTCCAGTTGCTCGGCTCCTTGCCCGAACCATTCACCCTGGACAGCGTTTTCCTGTGCGTAATAGTCGCCTACCTGCAAATGCTCTCGAAAGTATCTTTGGGCATTTTTGAGATTGTACTGGGCCTTGGGACTTATCATCGAATGATCGATATTCTGTTGTATTTACATTCTGGAAACGCATTTGGCGTTTCTTTTGAGAGAGGGACGCCTTACCCCTTATGGAATAAGGCTATATTAGACCAAGGGTGGGCGGCGTAATAGGGAAACTGGCAAAGGGTCGATTACCCGATTTCAGAATATTCAACCGAGGCTGCGCGAACCGCTCGAATCCGCCATATTGGTGGGCTCTTCATCTCGCCCACGTCGGGTCGATAAATCTACCCCATGTCCAATAGGACTATCGCATGAGTCGTGGTTTTTCAGAAATTTTCAAAAAACATTGAACAATTTCTGCGGCTTGCCGTCTCTTCCTGAAGGTCATCGCTTAGCGAGGCCGAATTGGGATAACCAAGAAAAGTAATGGCGGATCGCTTAGGGGTAGGCGATCCGCCTAATTTTTGCCTCAATCCCATACGTTCGCTCAAATGCTGATTTCTACGCCCGAAGTACCGTAGAACGATTCGGTCGAATTCTTCGTCGTCTGAATTCCTCGATTCAAAATTCGCTAGGAACGCGAGCAACGAGGCTCGGTTGAGTCTAAATCCGTTGGTTAAAAGAGGAACTGTCTGTCCGTATTTCTCCAAGCCTATCATGCGTCTCAAGGTCGTGCTGCGCCTCCACCTTGACCTCCCATGACTGGGAGCCGGGAACGGTTTCCAGTTAAAACCCTCATCGGTTTGAGGGGCGGGAAGCCTTTCAAATTGAAAGGTACAC
>JAJFLS010000708.1 GCA_021772595.1 Opitutales bacterium | reverse complement strand
AAGGATCTCCAGCAGTCTCTTTGGAATAGGGTTTCACCAAATAGAACCCCAAGCCCCAATGGATAAGCTTGATGATGTCGGGCGCGTTTTCGGTAGGCGGGTCGAGCTCGGTATAGTATCTCCTGACCGCATCCATAACGCCTTCGCTTTGCGGATTTTTCCTATCGAAATAAAAATCCGCTGATAACACCCGCTTTTTTTCCGATGCATTATCAATTTGCCGGGACATTCGCTCCATTCTCTCAGGACCAGAACGATAAAGCCAAACCAGCGAAGGAACTTCGTAGGAATAGTAGGTGCCGTCCCGCCAGGGATTTCCTCCGTAGGCGCTGGGGTGCGTGCCTGTAACGCTCCGGCAATCGATCATATAATCCACCGCCAACTGCCAGTAGTCTTCTTTGTACAGATCCTTTTTGATGAAAAAAGGGTCGGAGACGATTTTGGTTTTCTCGATTTCGACGACGTACTCGACATTCGAATCATCCGGTCTGAATTCTGAGAAATCTCCGATCTGATTTCGGATTTCGCCTCTGAAAAGCGGCGTTTCCTCTTCCTTCGACCGGATAATAAAGACACTTCCGTCGTCCACATTAGGCGCGGTAATTCGCTTGGGCGAGTCTGTCTCGTAGCCAAATTGGTTGACCGCGATTTTGGCCATCCGTCGGACCAGAGGAAGCTCCTCAGCATTTAGCTGCAACGTAAAAGCAAATACGGTTGGAGCCAAGAGCGTGAGCAGAAAACGAAACAATCTATTGATAGGGCGTGACTTCTTTAAACCTTCCATACCTCACGAACGATTCTTCCAGCGATTTAGGTTGCTCCCAACCCAGTACGACCTCCTCGCCATACAAATACTCACCCGATTCAATCGAAAATGCGGCTAGTTCTCTGAGCCTTAGACTCGGATCAACCGCTGCCGATCCCCCGCTTACCACCTGACCGGAATTCGTTTTAATCACTATCTGTTTCGATGTGCTGGATGAGTCGCCTTTGGAATTTGGACTTACTGAAAGAACGATTTGAGCATCCCCAGGAATCCTTTCGCCTCCACCGCCGTCTGGAACTTTCACCTGAGCATAGGCTATCCCACGCTCGACACGCACTACGCGGTCTTCCGTCACGAACAAATCAACTTGCAGAGTCGATCCTGATAAACTCTCTACGCTTTCGTTCACCGCATGAACTTGATAGGTCAGGCTTTTCGCGTTCATTACCGCTGAGCAACCTAAAAACAGAAGACTTAGTAGAATCGACGTGAAATTGATCCAATTCATAGTTATCTCTCCTCAGAATAAAGCCGTATCGGCTTTGTTGATTTCCATCTGCTTAATCCCATTCACGTTGCACAATACTCTCCCTGAAAACGACACGAAAGCAGGTCAACAGTTGACTCACGTACCTCTTGAAAACCGCTGTTTCGCTTCTCTTCTTACCGGTTGATCGGCAGCGTGAAGAGCATCGAGCCGATTGGCAGTAAACGCGCCAATCCTTTCAAAACAATCAATCGCATGAACAGTCTTTCAAAATCCACGAACCGCAGCTTTTCGATTTTCAGTCTTCTGCTGTTCGGTGCCGCCTTCCTGCAAAATGGCTATGCAAAGGCCCCTTACATAGTCGACGACCGAGCAAACAAAATAACGATTCAAACCGCACAGTATTTCGTTCAGATACAAAAAAAAGGGTTTAGATTCCAGCTTACGCAACCCGATGGAAAAACGATCGCTCCCAGTCATGCGATCTCCGGTCTGCAAATAGGGAGAGTCGGCGAGCCATTGGCGGATATCTCCTCCACGCAATTGAGGAAAGAAGAACCGGAGTTCTTGGAGCTGAGGGTTTTAACGGAGAACAAGCTAGCGGCGAACGTGATAATCCGCCCTCTGCGGCACGGCCTGAAGATGGAAATTGAGCCGCTTGCCGATGGAGAATATTCGATCATCGCAAGAACCGGAGGTCTCACGCCGGCTTACGGAATGGGCGACCATGCCGCCAGAGGAGAAGGCGGTCAGGACCTGGAGCTGAAGAACTTTGTTCGGGAGCCGCTTGAGGACAATCACGGAGGGATTCGCATGATCAGCAATTTCGTAGTGTTTCCCAAGCAGGGCTTCGCTACGGTCAATATAGAACCGGAGAAGAAGATCGTGAGGATCACAGAGACAGAAAACGCGCAGGGCTCTCATGCCGTTCGGTCTATGCCCGCCCTGTATTATTTCGTCGGTTCACTCAAGCAAATCTATCAGTCCTTTTTGACGGCGCGTAACGAGGAGGGATACCCGGTATACCAGCCTAAGCACGAATGGTTCGGCATAGGATGGGAAGCCTTCGGCGCATTGGCCTGGCGGACCAGTCATGAGACCGTTACCGAAAACATAAATCGCTACCTGGCAGATGGGTATCCACTCAATTGGATGGTGGTAGGCTCCGGATTCTGGCCCCGGGGAGTCGGAGAATTTGATGAACATGGAACGCCCTATTCGACTGAAACAGCCTCTGAAGCAGCGAAAAAATTGCAGGCTACGACCAGCTTTGGCATGTGGGACGAAAACCTGTATCCGGATCCCAAAGGGTTCATCGATTACTTCCATGACCGGGGACTCATTTTCACTATCGGACTGCGACTCGGTTTTATTCCAGGAGGGCCTTTTACAGACGAGGGACTTGAAAAAGGCTATTTTATTCCAGACGAGTCAGGCAAAGCCCGCCTCTTTCAAATAGGATATCCCAGAGTTCCCATTCATTTTCTCGATACCAGAAAACCTGAAGCCGTTAAGTGGTATGTTCAACTGTGTGCCAAATGGTTGGAATACGGAGTGGATGGATTTAAGGAAGATCTGTTTGGATGGCCCGATGATGTGCAGGATGACCTGATCGATCCGATTAACCGGGTGCTGATGGACCAAGGAGTCTTCATCATGGGGCGCAACAACTACCTTGGCTCTCCCGCCGATATTCATCGTTTTGATGACTTCAATTATAATCAATCCCAGGATCGCGGTCCCATCAACGGACTTGCCTATGCCTTTTCGGGCTTCCCCAATGTATATCCCGATATCATCGGCGGGACCGGCCTGGCTACGGGCCGTTTTGGGAAAGAACCACAAGACAAACTTCGAACCTACATCGTTCGCTACGCCCAATATGCCTCACTCAATCCATCGATGGCATTTGGCTTCGGCCCCTGGAACTTTGATGAAGAGACTAACAGGCGCTGTCGCGAAGCCGCGGAATTGCACCAGCGCCTGAAGCCACACATTTTCAGCAATGCCATCCGGGCCTATCAAACAGGTTTTCCCTACCCTCTGACACCCCTGCCCCTGGCTTTCCCGGATGATCCCAATGTATATGGCCTGGCAACTACGGAGCGGCGAAGTTATCAATGGCTCATTGGTGAATCGCTTCTGGCAGCACCGCTTTACGGCGACGATTATCCAACGGCTAATTCCCGCGATATCTACCTTCCAAAAGGCAAGTGGATGGATTACGAAACCGGAACTCTCTACGAAGGCGCGCAGACGCTGAAAGACTTTAACATCCCCATTGACAAAACGCCCTTGTTCGTTGGCGGATCTGGTTTCGTGGTAGAACAGGAAAACGACCAACTCCTGGGACGCATTTATCCGATTAACGCAAAGTCGGAAACCACGTTTCGGTATGAAGACGGTGAAACGGATAGTAACATCAGCATCGACGTTAAAAACTGGGACAATCTGTCGGTAGTGGAAACATCATCCGGAAAATCGATAGATCATGAATTCATCCGACATGCCTACCAGTTTGCTATAAGACCGGGCGAGAGCTACACGATTCGTTAAATCCAAGCCCGCAGTTGACAAAGAATTCCAAGAAAAGAAAGCAATTTAAAACCTAACAAGAGGAACACATTCTTAAACATTCCCCAATGCCACCACACCCATTATGAAAACAGCCAAAAGAAAGAGGTCCGTCCCGACAAGAAGTATTCTTATAATACTCACAGGCAGTCTGTACGGCTTAATGGGAACCATGCTGCTTCATGCCCAAGACGAAGAACCTCCAACCGAAGCTCAAGCGAAAGCCATTGCCAGCAACATACTGGAACTCGATGATTTTAAATTACTCTACCCATCCGATTATATTTACGATCATGCCGTCATTTATAACCCGGATGATCATAAGTGGCATATGTATGGAATTCAAATGCCACATACCAGCTATATCCACCTCACGTCTGACTCCCTAACCGCATCTCCCTGGGAAAAAAAAGCAGACTTCACCTATAAAGGTCTTTCGATTTGGGCTCCTCACATAATAAAGCAAGATGGCAAATACTGGATGTACTCCACGGCTGTAGGCAAGGAGCTTCGCGAGCTCGTATTATCCACCAGCAAAGATCTTCAAAGTGAGAACTGGACTCACTACCACAACAACCCTATTTTGGTTCGCCGAACTCCAGCAGGCTTTGATGGTAAGATAAAGGACTGCATGCTCTATAAGGAAGATGGACAATGGATCATGTACTACTCAGTGGTGATGGAGAGAACGAACGACAAGGATCACTGGGTGGTTGGCTATAGCACCAGTAAGGATTTATTGACATGGAGCGAAACTAAAGTTGCATTCGATCAGAACACCGACCCAGGAGTGGAGTCGCCATTTGTCGTTAAAAGAGGGAAATACTACTATCTATTTCTTTCAGGCCGACCTTGGCCAATAGGGGGAGTAGACGTCTTCAGAAGCGAATCTCCGTTTCACTGGGATGAAAAACATGACTACATCAAGCGCTTTCCGAAAAACCCAACCAAAGCGCATGCCATGGAAATAATCCAAGACCACAATGGTCAGTGGTACATGACCCGATGCGGAAAAGATATTGGCGGCTGGTGGATTGCTCCTTTAACATGGAACGATGGCCAGTAACCCGGATCCTTGCGTACATTGGCACTCGATACGAAGAAACCAATCAGCTCTGCCTCGATGCCGCGAAATTGCACCATCGTCTCAAGCCACACATATTTAGCAATGCCATCCAAGCGTATCGAACAGGCTTCCCCTACCCGATGACTCCCCTGCCCCTCGCTTATCCCAAAGACCCTGACGTATACGGATTAGCAACCGCCGAACGCCGCAGCTACGAATGGCTCATCGGCGAATCGCTTCTGGCAGCTCCCCTCTACGGCGATGACTACCCGACAGCGAATTCCCGCGACATCTATTTGCCTGCTGGAAAGTGGATGGATTACAATACCGGCACCTTATACGAAGGCTTGCGGACCCTAAAAGCCTTCGACATTCCAATCGAAAAAACGCCCCTATTCGTTGGCGGGACCGGCTTTCTGGTAGAGCAGGAGAACGGACAGCTCTTCGGAAGGATCTATCCAATAAACCCCAAATCGGAAACGACGTTTTGGCACGAAGACGGGAAAACGAAAAGCTCGATCAGTATCGATATCAAAGACTGGGATAAACTATCGATCGTTGAAGAATCATCCGGAAAAGCGGTCGAATACGAATTTGTCCGACACGCCTACCAATTCGTCCTTGAACCTGGTAAAGACTACCGAATTCGATAAACTCAACAGTAAAGAATCCCGGGGCGAGCCTCGAGGCATTTACCCGATAATCGTCCCCCGTAGAGGATTTCTCCAACTACATTTGAATCCGTCATTCTAGTGCGATTTCGGGATCCTATACCATTTACAAAAAGGTTTAATACGATCTCGGTTTAACCGCCCATCAAATTGTAGACGCGATCTATGATCGCGTACGCAGCCAACGGTCGCGTCTACAGGGGAACTGTTCTCTTTGCCCCTGAGCCAGATCGCAAACCGTGCCGCGTTCGCCGTCCGAAACATGAATCATCCTACCCTTCTAGAGGCCAGGGCCTTACACCGTGCTCCTTTGCGAAGGCTTCGAACTTCTGCCGCAATTCGCTGAGCTTCTCGGGATACTTCGCGCTTAGATCGTTAAGCTCCGTCGGGTCTTCCGACAACTTGTAGAGTTCCCAGTCGCCCTCGTGAACACGTACCAACTTCCAGTCGCCCTGCCGAATGGCCTCGTTTCCTATGAACGACCAGAAAAAGCTTCGGTCGTCGTCTTGAGTTTTCCCTGACAAAAGAGGCAGGAAACTCTTGCCGTCATGAGGATCTATCCGATTTTCTCCGAATGTCTCGGGATACCGACCTCCGGCTAATTCCAGACAAGTCGCCATGAAGTCGTTGATATGGGCCGGCTCGCGAATGATTGAGCCGCCTCCCTTTATCCCCTTGGGCCAGCGAACGATCATTGGAGTCAGGATACCTCCCTCGTGCTCCATGCGTTTGCCCTTTCGGTAAGGTGTGGCGCTTACGTTATACCAGACACCGTACGTCGCATTCGAATTGCCCGAGCCGATCTCGACATCGGGCGTTTTGTTGAAATCGACCCGACCTGCTCCGTTGTCCGAAAGGAAGAATATAGCTGTATTTTCCTCGATTCCCTGATTCTCAAGGGTATCCAGCAATCGACCAATGTTCTGATCCATGCAATCGACCATTGCGGCATATACCGCCATCTCGCGGGCTTCCTGCTCTTTATCCTCGACACTATCCCATTCGGGAAAAACAGAAGGTGACGGTCTTGTCTCTTTAGATACAATGCCTAGCTTTAGCTGCTTTTCGAAACGATCCTTTCTAATCCTCTCGTATCCGACGGAATAGCGACTTTCGTATTTCTCGATATCCTGCTCTTTCGCCTGAAGCGGGTAGTGCGGCGCAATATACGCCAGATACATGAAAAACGGCTTTCCTGCCTTTCGCTCGTTCTCGATGAAATCGATAGCGTGATCAGTGAACCCATCCGTAGAATACCAGCCGTCTTTCGGCAACACTTTCTCTCCATTCAAGAACACTGGGCGATCATAGAATTTCGAGGGATAGAAATAGAGACCGCCGCCTGCCGGCGTTCCGTAGAACTGATCGAACCCTCGACGATCAGGCCACATACGGCGCTCGTTTCCCAAATGCCATTTCCCTACCATGTAGGTTTGGTAGCCATATGGCTTTAAAGCTTCTGCGATCGTTACGCTTTCATCGTTTATATAACCTTGGTACTCCGGGAACAAACTACTCGATGGTGACATTCCACCCATGCCCGCGTCCCACTGCCACTGTCCCGTCAAAAGGCTCGCCCTGCTGGGACAGCACACCGAAGCATTATAGAAATGCGTAAACAGAGTTCCCTCCTCTGCCATCCGGTCGAGATTGGGCGTCTCGATTTCCGAACCCATGCATCCTAAATCCGAATACCCCATATCATCCGCTAAAATAATGACAATATTGGGCTGCTCCGCCTTCGACGGGCGATCCTCTCCTGTCAGCGGATGCAAGACATTCAAAACCAGTGCAAAAGCAATCAATGGATTCTTTATAATGCCGTATTGTCTCATCAATCTAAATCCAGCTTCTGACTGCGAACTAATGGTATTTTTCATCACCTGTTTTTTGAAACTATGAGTTTTTTCGAAGGGCATAGGCACGAATTTCATAGATACCCACTTCCGAGCCGCCGTTGCCCTGATCCACTTGGATACGAACGGATTTTACTTTAACGGGATCGAACGAGTGCCGCCTCAATCGCTGATAGTTATAGAAAACGTCCGCCAACAGCTTTTCCGAGCCATCCTCAAGTATTCCGACAATTCGATAATCGCGAATAGACTCTGGCTGGGGACCGGAGACCATCTCCTTTTGAAGCCATTTCAACGAGGTCATCGTCACATCCCTGTGCAACCCGGTATCGTGGGTAATCTGAATCTCGCCAATAACGACCGGCTTGCTCCACGCTAGCTCGATCCAAACGGGCTTTTCTTCAACCGAAACCACCCACTTGTTTTTGAATTCTCCGGGCTTATCATAGGCCCTTCCAGACAATACGTTATTAGGAGACGTATTGGGCGTAGACGAAGATGCCGATACCTTCGCCCGTCGCGCCAAATCTGCTTTGTCTCGATTTTTCTGATCGAGAATCAAAGCCCCGTCGCGCAGCAACTGTTGCTGTAAAGCCTGCACGCGCTTTGGATCTGCCCGCAGTTTTCTCGGAGATACGCTTTCGGCGCTGCACAGGTGAGCCGCTGTGCCCGCCGCTTGCCCCATCACTGCACAGGTAAGCATGACGCGAATGGAAGTGAATCCGACATGTGTCGCGCTAATATTGCGCCCAGCCATCAACAAGTTGTTTATATTTTTTGAATACAAACTGCCAAAGGGAATACTATAGGGCTCCGGATATTGCGTGGGAGTAAAGGGCTCACGATCCGGCGCATCAAATCCTAACGCCGGGTGATCATCCATTGACCATCCACCAAAGGCAACGCCATCGGAAAATTGTTTCCACTTCCCTTCAATGTCGTGCTGGGTCAAAACCGTATCACCCATAAGACGACGTGATTCGCGCTTTCCAGGAATCATGCCTACCGTCTCCAGCGCCCAATTCGCCGAATCAGGAAACAATCCGCTGTTCTTTATGTGGTCCCAAACGCCCAGCACAATCGCCAGCAATTCGAAACGGAGACGTTCGTTGTCTCGAATCGTATCGTAGACGCCGCCCAATTCGATCCACCAATAACCGTAGTGCCAATCATGCTCATCAATACTGCGATGCTTTAAGTCTTCAGCGGTTAGTTCCCGAGCCCAAGTAGGAGCCTCGTAGACCATATGGCGGTCGTGCTCCCGCGCCGTAAAGAGAATCGACGACCCCTGGGTTGTCCCAGGAGGGTCATAGTCCGCCAACGATTCCCCAAACTCTTTGGACGACTCTCGCCCTAGGCGAAACTCCGCTCCCGCCTCGTAACCCAAACGACTGTCGCCAGTAGCATCGATATAAAATTGACTGCGGACATGATACAGATGCTCGCTCTTATCGCACCGAGCCCACACTGACTGGATTCGATCGCCGTCTTTCTCGACTCGGTAAAGCGATGTATCCAAAATGAGTTTGATATTGGGCTCACGGATCACTTTGTCGTAAAGCATCAAATCCCACATTTCCCAGGAGTATTGTTCATTGTGATACGCATTTTCGAGGCAGAGCTCCTCGATCAAACCGCCCTCACGAAAACCAAACCGAGACCCCCTGGGATGCATCTTAACCTCACTACTGGAATTGCCTCCCAATCGACTGCGATCCTGGACCAATACAACTCGCGAACCCAATCGTGCGGCACTAATGGCCGCGCAGACTCCCGCAAGCCCACCGCCTGCCACGAGTAGATCTGACTGAAGCTCGACAACCCGCATATTCGGATCGCTTGGAGCCGCGCCAGGCTTAACATCATCCGGCGCTAGCTCATCAATTCGCAACCCAGCTGATTCCCTCGATATAAACGGATCGTCATTGGCGGCAAGCGATTGAGGAGCCTTTACCAAAAGACTATAACCCGTAAACGCAGCCGCTCCGGTCAAAAACTTTCGTCGATCCAAATTATGGGTTTCTGGCGTTTCTCTCGATTTTTCGTTCATATATATTTGGGGATGAATTTACGAAGGGCAATTAAGTTCTCAGAGTGCGTATATAATGTCAAGGTTTGCGCGATTACCTAAGTGTAGGAGCGGGTTTATCCCACGATATCTCCCATTCTGCCGTTTCGATAATTGACGATATCGCAGGATAAACCCGCTCCTATGCAAACCTATTAGAAACTCTATTAGAGACTGTTTATCACTCAAACATTTCATGACTGATTGTCTTCCAATCCAAAGAATTTGGCGATTGGCTCGATCTGCCCCACTAGCATTTCCATGCCTTCCACAGTGACGCATCCACGCTGCTCGGCTTCTTTCAACAGGTGAGTGCGCAACGGCTTCATGACCGCATCGCCAACAACCGTTCCCGAACTCAAAAGCGCTGGATCGATTGGCATTTCCTCAGTGCCCATACCACACGGTGACGCATTGATAACCAGGTCGAAACCTGTGGGATCCGGCAAGCCTACTTCCGAATCGTCAACTCGTTCCACTAACGCTCTCGCACGTTCTTCGTCGACATCCGAAATTCGTATACGCCCGACGTCGCTTAACTTTCGTAACGCAACCGCTATGGCCGAGCCCGCTCCTCCCGCTCCAATCACAAGCGTTCTCAAACCCGACAATACAATCGATCGCCTCTTGAGGGCCTCCACCATCCCGTATCCGTCAAATATTTCGGCTCGCCAATCATCGGCGCCAATCGGCACGAGAACGTTCGCCGCATCGGTCGCTTTTCCCAAGGGTCCGATTTCTTTGGCGAGCTTAATTATCGCCTGCTTATGCGGGATTGTCGCAATCACTCCATCGACGTTTTCGATCAATCGAAGCGACGACATAACCGCCTCTAAATCTCGCGCTTTCACCTGCAACGGAATCACCGCTGCATCCACATTGTTTTTCTTAAAGTAATCCGAAAAGAGAGCAGCGGATCTCACCTGCCCCACTGGATCGCCCAAAACCGCGAACACGCGCTGCCCTGTTCTCGCTAATTCTAGATCAACCATCCATCCAGTCCAGTTCCGGCCATCGTTCCGGGCCATCGTTTTTTTGCGGCGAGCCGGGAGTACTTCTCCCCTCATTAACGTATTTTTCAAGCAAGGTTTTCAAGTCTTTCAACCTGCGTGGGAACTTGGATACAAGATTCTGAGTTTCTCCCGGGTCTTTTCGCAGGTTGTACAACTGAAAACTCGGTAGGCCCTTCATATCCTCTTCCGTAGCCGGAAACGCCCAACCACCCGAACCTGGCCACAGGATGAGTTTCCAGTCGCCCTTGCGAATCGCAAACCGGCCGTCACTGGAGTGATTAACCGTGGCTTCTCTAATCGGCTTGCCCCGGTTTTCCTGTTTTAGTGCGGGCAATATACTGTAGCTGTCTTCGGCAGTATCGTCGGAAAAATCTACTCCTAGCAACTCGGCCCCAGTGGCCATAAAATCAACTGTGCAAATCGTCTCGTCCGACTCAACGCCTGGCTTGATTTTGCCGGGCCAACTGGCAATAAACGGCACACGATGGCCTCCTTCGAAAATATCGAATTTTTTGCCCCGGTAAATATAGCTGCCATTGTGACCGGCCAGGGGAAGTTCATCGTCATCGAAATCCGCCCTTGGGGACTGGCCATTATCGCTCGTGAAAAATATGAGCGTGTTTTCCAAACGATCATCACCCGTGATCGCATCAACGATTTGCCCCACTACTTGATCGACCAGGAGGACAAAATCGCCGTAGGCGTTTGTATTGCTTTTTCCGATAAACTCCGTCGTAGGAATAATGGGGGCATGAGGAGCCGTTAAGGCGACATACAAAAAGAAGGGCTGTTCGCTGCCCGCCTGCTTTTGGATATATTCCACCGATTTTTCCGTAATGGTTGGCAAGACGTCGACGTGATTAAAATCGTCTGACTTCGGACCTTTTCTCCAGAAAGCTTTTTCATCATAATTGACAGATACTTTCGTTGGAATTGACGTGGCTCTGCTGTTCTCCACCCAAACGAAAGGAGGTGACGAAAGCGAAGCAATTGTCCCAAACGAATAAATGAACCCCTGGTCCTCTGGCCCATTTTTTATGGCTTGGCTAAAGTCGATTACAGGCACCGTTCGATCATCATACGTAATCTCTTTGGAACCCTCCAATTGCCAATTCCAACCGAGGTGCCACTTCCCTATTATTGCCGTTTGGTATCCATGACCTTTGAAAAGTTCGGCAATGGTCATACGCTCGTTCTCAATCAGAGGAGTAGAGTAGCCATTGTATCCCGCACGCTTCAACGAGGACCTCCAATTATACCTGCCCGTCAAGATACCATAGCGCGTAGGAGTACACAGAGCCGCGCTGGTGTGCGCGTCTGTAAACGACATGCCGCCAGCGGCAAGGCTGTCGATATTTGGCGTCTTCCACGCAGCATTCTCATTATAGGATGACACATCGCCGATCCCCAGATCGTCCGCCAAGATAATCACGACATTTGGCTTGGCCTGAGCTGCCAACTGTATCGAAAGATACGACACAGCAAGAAACGAAATCGAAAGCAAAAAGCGAGAAATCTTAATCATAAGGTCTGATAGGTTCAAATTTGCCGTACTTTTCGAAGGACTCTGCCATAGATTTTGGCTGCTCCCACCCAAGCTCCGCTTCAACCTTCGAGCAATCGACCAGTGAATCCATTTCATCCAGCGGCTTATGGCAGGGCAATTGGGATAGTTCTTCTTTAATGATTTCAAGAGCCGGTCGCTGCTCCAAATTATCTTTCGAAGCCACAAAGTAACAGTGGTAGCCATCGAGCTCGGCCGTCATCGCCTTCACGGCAGCTTCTGCGCCGGAATAGACCGGTAGATAGGCAAAGCCATCGTAACAATTTCCCCGATACAAGCCACCGTTCTCGATGGCTGACTTAAGTGTCTGCGAATCCACGAGCAAGGGATAGCGAATTACTACACAGATCATTCCTGCCGTTTCTGAAAAATACTCCAGGGCATTTTCCGCAGACTGCTTGCTCAGGCCGTAACAGTTCCTAGGAATCGACGGCATGTCCGAATCCATTGGAATGTAGGGCAAAAAATTCGGATGCTGCGTACGGTCCTTAACGGGCAACTGACCATCCAAAACCTGCACTGAACTGGAGAAGACGATTCGCTTACATCCGAAATTCGCAGCCGCCTGAAACAGGTTCATGTTCATCTGACCATTCTCGTTGTAGACTTCCTGTGGATTCCCACTATTCCAATTCGCGTGATTAGCGAAATGCGCAAGGACATCTACTCCCTCTAGCAGATCGACGCAGCTTTGCCAATCGAGCAAATCGACGACTTCAACCGGATAGTCTGCCCCGTCGTCCGCGACTTTATCGACTGCCAAAAACTCTACTCCCGCCTCGTAGATCATGCGACAAACGCAACTCCCTAAACGTCCAGAAGCACCTGTAACAAGAACTTTCATACAAACTTCATTCGCCTTTTCCCTTCGCAGACACCTTGCTTCTTCCTACTCGAAATGGGCTTCTACTGTTTTACGCAGTTGAGCGATTCTCGGCTCATTTCGCTTTGTAGTGGATACACCATACTCATGGAAGTAATCGACTAGAGCTTGGCTATCCTCTTCAAAGCCTCGGTCTCCGCTACGGTCGATCCATTTGGACAATTCTCCCTTCAATTCCTTGTGCGCGGCCCGATGGTCTATATCCCCGATCAAATTGATCGTTTCGTACGAATCCGAATTCAGATCGTACAACTCCTCTTCGGCAATAGGCTTTAGCAACTGCTCCTGCTCTGGCGTCAGCAAACCTCTTTCTCCCATCACATTCAAGAGATGGTAGACCGGATGCATTGCGCGTCGATAAGCAGTTGAGCATTCATTGACCGATCCTGGAGTTTTGTAATTGCGGATATATTTATAGCGCTCGGAGCGAATCGCCCGACTTTGGCTATCAATATTCCCAATACGATCGACCGCTGTAAACACGTACTTCCGAGGTTTCGAATCTTCACGCAAAAAACTGCGGGCCTGCATCCACCGCGGCACTTCTATTCCCGCCATAAGCACGGTTTCGGCCACGAGATCGACCGCGCTGATCAGCTCCGAGCTTACGCCGCCCTCCTTGAACCGCTCGGGCTTTTTAACCTGTTCCGGATAGTAGATAACGAGAGGAACCTGGGTTCCGCTATCGTAGAGCCAATTCTTGTCGCGAATCATCGGGCGCCCGTGGTCCGAGAAAAAAACGACAATCGTATTCTGAGCTAGTCCATCTCGCTCAAGCGTTTCCAAAACCGCTCCGACTTGCTCGTCAGCGACATTCACCTCTTCTAGATACCCCGCCCAATCTTCTTTCGCTATCAGATGATCCGGATAGTAAGGAGGCAGCTTTATCTTATCCATATCTACTCTGGCCTTAGCCGAGCGAGCGAAAGCCCGATGCGACTCGCTGAAATGGATTTGCCCGAAAAATGGCTGCTTCTGCTTCAGCTTATCCCAAGAACTGGTATCCCAGGTCTTCTGATCAGTTTTGAAAAGCCAATCGTCCTTCCCGATTCCCGTCCCGCAAATATCCTTGATATTTCCAGTGGTGTATCCGTTCTCGCGCAGCAGTTTTGGCAGGATCGTGATCGATTCGGGCAGCTCCGGCAGAAGCTCATCGCTATACCGCATGTGATACGCGCCTAAAGTCGTTTGGTAGACGCCAGTAGCTAGAGCGGTGCGGCTGGGAGAGCAGGCGGGGCCAGTCGTGAATACGTTTTCAAATCGCATCCCATTGAACGCGAGACGATCGATATTGGGTGTAGTCACCAAATCATTACCGTAGCATCCAATATCCGGCGACATGTCCTCAGCGACAATCCAGAGTATATTCGGTTTACCTTTCGCGTCCGAAGACAGAAGCGACAATAGGATCAAAATATAAATCTTCTTCATTTCGTTGCTCGCAACTTTATCGGTCGCGCCCTTCCTACTTTCCTTAGAGTATTGCCTTCCCTAAAGTGGCTGTCGACCAGTACCACTTTCGGATTCTCTGGTATTCCTGAGTGGTTCAAATTGATATCGGAAAACGTCAGTTTGAGGGCTTCGCTTCCCACGAATTCATAACGGTGGTCAACACCCGATGCCTGCCCGTGATCGTCCGACAATTCCAAACTCGCGAAACCCAATTTCTCCGGCATGCGGTACCCTAAGTTCTCTAGGATGCGATAAACCATCCCAGAGCTCACGACAACGTCAGGCTTGTACTTGTCCATCCATTTTTGGATACCAACTACACCAACGTCTCTTCTCCGTAATATGGGGATCCTCAGCGATTCGTCAATGAGCGTTGAATAGAAGAGGAAAGACGATGAATAGAGCTTGTGCCCAATCCCGCCTGAGCCATAGGTCATGATAAACCCAACGCGTCGATAACCCAGTCTACATACTTGCTCTAAGAGTTCATCCATCATCTGAAGGAAGTTTGGACAAGCCCGATTGATGGTCGGCTTTAGGATACTGTACCCGGGAGTCGATACGCAAAATCCAGTGATATCCATTTCGAATCTTCCAACTCCTGTCTGGAATGGCATCACTACGATCCCCTTTATTCCTCGAGCAACTAGGATATCTCGAAGACGTTTAGGAGAAACTCTGATATCTTTCAAATACATGAAGTCTACTCCATACCCATTTTTCTTCGCCTCTTCCTCTACTCCGCTGGTCAACGATACCATTCTGGGGTATTTTTCGAGTTCCGATTTTCGTATGTCTGAGATAATTACAGCGATCGTGGACAGCCGCTCCCTGGAGCGAAACGTGCGCATGTGCTCCATCAACTCTGCCACACGCCCGTCTTTAATATATCCAATCCGCTCAGCTGCGCGATGGATCTCCTCCCGCTTTTTCTCTGATACCTTGGGACTGTTTCGCAAAGCCAGTGAAACCGCTGAAACCGAAACGCCGACCTCTTTCGCGAGATCGCGCATGCTAACTCTTGTACTTTTAGATTCTGCACTCATTCGAAGGTGATCGGTATTTGTACGTTAAACGAGCGTCGTACGTTATTCTCATCCCTCGTATCGGCCGCGCACACCAGGGCGACGGGAACCCCATTCTCGATGAACACTTGAGGACGCTCTAAATGTTCGTACCCCACCACTCGGCCATCTTCCCACTCAAGGGTCCGGTCCGACACGAAATGGTTTTTCGACGGCTTCCAATCATAACCATCTTGCGAATCGTATTGAACAAGAGAGAAGACACGCTTCGTTATTTCAGTCCCCTCATCTTTCTTGTGTTCGATCCGTTTAACCACTGCGCGGTATTTTCCATCTTGATACCAGATGTAGGGGTCTTCCGCTGGAAAGCGCTCTCCCTTCACTTCAAAAGTAGGTTTGTCGTGCTTCAGGAATGGCCCCGTCGGACTATCGGATGCGGCGATTCCGTGAAGCACAGGCCCTCCATTAGGGGCAGGGAATTTCTTTCCGACCACTTTATAGACCATTAGATAACCGCCACCTGGACGCGACGTGATCGATGGGTTCGACGTCATAAGGGCGTCGATAGCTTGATCATCTCCATCCGTGATGTCGATCAATGGTTTATCGAAACGCGTCCAAGGTCCGTTTGGATTGTCCGCGACCGCAACCCCGATGCGTTGGTTGTTGCGGTGCACCCAATTCAGCGACTCCTTCCCTGGCGCACTCGGCACCATGCCATCGCCCGTATTGCCCATGTAGTAGATGTAGTACTTGTCCCCAAATTTGCGAACAGTTGGATTGTGCGTGCACAACCCATCCCAAAACTCCGCCCCTCTTGGCGGCAAAGCCACATCCTTAAACTCGAAAGAACCAAAAGGACTTTTCGAAACCGCGTGGGCGACTTCGGAATCCGTAACCCACGCCCAGCCCTTGTCCGTTTCCCAACGAGAATAAAACATATGGTACAGCCCATCGTCTCCCTTCACAAGAGATCCGCCACAGTGACTCCATGTATCGCTTTCGAATTTTGACGTCAACGAGACCTGGTCCATTTTCAAACGATAATGCCGCTCTTCCTTTTGCGAAGAACAAGACAGCAATCCCAATATCGACAAACATACGATTAGGGATTTACAAAATCTAGTAAGCTCAAGCTTCCTGCTCATTTTGTCCTATCAATTTTTACAGAGGTCTCTTTCTCGAAACCCAAGTATCCATAAGATGCTCGAATAGCATCAATGCTGTCATTTTCCGGAACACTTATCTTGGCAGTAAAAACGCCTGTGTTTATGCCCGTTTCCTCCAAAGCCAAGCGCTCAGGCTGCCTCGATCCATAGTATATATCAATCCATCCTTCATCTGCCCTGTTCCAATCTAGATTGAGAGCGGCCCTTAATTCGATCTCTACGGATTGGCCGGGACGAACCGTGCTGATTTCTCTCCCGCTTTTCGTATCCAACCATCTTACACGGTGGCTTCCTAGAGTTGAGAAGGTAAGCGTCGCCATCCATCCCCGATTTGAAACACCCCATCCTTCGGTCGCATAAGCGTTTTCCCCGAATGCCTTGCCTTCATTTTTACCTACACTTTCTTCGAGCACCTGGGCGATGGGAAACTGGCTATTCAAGGGGCTTCCATCCAAGGTGCCGCGCACAAGGCCAAGCCGTCCGTAACCATCGGGATGCGATTGCGGCCAACCCGTTTCAACACCCTTCCAAAACCCGCCAATCTCGACGCGTTCGGGACTTTTATTGCTCAAGTGTGTCCCCACCGGATTGATCCCGAACACGAAATCTATCTGAGCCCAACCCAGTTGCCTCAGAGAAGGATCTTCCAGCAAATAGGATGCCGCAAAGAGAGATCCGCCAAGCGCGGGCGCGCCTCCAAGTTCTTTCGTTTTCTCGTGGGCCCACTCGGATTCGCTGTGGACACGGTATTTCCAAAAATTGTTGGACTTCCGTTTTATGTGGCTGGCCCAAGCAGCAAGCTTTTTCCGGGCGCCCGCGGGAGCTTCTTCCGGCGCGACCAACAGAAAAAACGCCAAAGCTTGCGGCGTGATATGTTCCGCATTCCTGATCCACCACATGTGGCGCGGATTGTCGAAGTCCCAGTTCTCGACAATATCCTTGGCGCTTTCTTTCGCCCATTTGAGAAACCGGTCGGCATCTTGGGAGTCCTCGCTTTTCTCGCACAGATACATAAAGAGATTACTGAACACCGACTGGCCGAAGGCGTTTCCCATTTCGTTGAATTCCTGGAAACCGTGATCCACCCACTTCGTGCTATAGGTCCAATAACGGACGACCTTGTGGCGATCGTATTCTTCCCAGTTTTCGAGACAGACTTTTCGATACTTCCGGTAGGTTTCTTCCGGCAAGTAAGCTTTTAAGTAAAAATGATAAGCCGCGCAAACCGCTGCCAATTGATCCAAGGTGTTCCAGTAATCATAGTTCATCCTCGGCTCTCCCTCGTATCCAAGGGACCCGTGCCGATTCAATACAGGCCCATTGTATTTGACATACTTATACGCAAACTCGGCGTGCCATAGGATCAAATCGATTAGATCCGCTGTATTGTCTTCTCCAATCTCAGTTTTCCAGCGATCGAACAAGGCCGGATTGCTGGCGTACTGCAGTACTTCGAAAACCGTTTCTAATCCATAAGCACCTACATCCCGAGTGGGACCTCCGCCGTACACCTGCGAAATATTGTAACTTCCATTATCCTCAAATCCACGAGCATCGACGAAAAAGTCGTACGCGAGCTTTGATGAAAGGTTCTCCATCAAATGATCCGCAATCCAAAACGGAAACGATCGCCCGTGTCCCTCCACATCGATTACGTATTCAGCCGAAGATGCAATCGGGTTGAACGAACTGAACCATCCTTGATAGCCAATGATCTCGCCTTCATAGACAGCTCGATCCGTGTGAGTATTTATGATGCGAAACTTTGCTCTATCCTTCGCTCCGTAGCAAACAAAGCGCTTGGACTCTCCGAGATTGTACCCAGCTTGGTTGACCATTGGCGGATAGGTTTTCAATTGCTCGCCAGCATCCTGCCCAAGAACTTGCAACGTATATCCAGCAAAACACAGAAAGAAAACGGTTAGTCTATTTGCAGCGTACATTATTTCTTTCCTCCCCATGGCATGCGATTTCTATCATCACCGACAAATTTCTATGCACTGGCCGGAGCCTTCCGGTTTCTACGTAAAACGCTCGCCCCGACGATTGCCACACAGATTCCAACACCGACTACCAGCAGGCGTCCTTCATTCGAAATACTTCCCAGAACGGCGATCAACGAACCCGTCGCCAAAATACCAATACCGATCACTTTAATGCCATGCCTATTTTCACGGGCGGATTCGTGTTCGTCCTCTTCGCGGTCTTCGCTCTGAAACTCCGCTTGGATGCGGGCCGCGCGGGCCGATTCGTACTCTAAGTATTGTTGATTCTCGGATCCCGTTCGGGCCGCGTAGATTTCATAGCCCGCCATCAGTACTAGAGGACGCACCGAGCCCAGCGCCTGAGTCTGCGCCGATGTTAAAACGAACACCCCTCCCAATTTGTAAAAAGAATTCACCGCCAAGCAGAGCAGAGTGACTCCCAGTACGCTACGCCCCGTATGGCGCTTCGAAAACAAGGCCCACAGCATTGGAATATACATCGCACCTCCCGTAATGCCCCCAATCGTCCAAATCGTGTCCAGAATCCCTCCCATGCGATCAACTAGCAATGCGATCACCATAGT
>JAJFLS010000707.1 GCA_021772595.1 Opitutales bacterium | reverse complement strand
GTCGACTGCCGGTTTTAAAGAAAACGATCTTCCTCTCGGGACCTCGGGACTTCTCGTCTGCAATCGAATCCTTCCCAACAAAATCGGACGCTTTCTTCAGCTTGACCGTCCACATCAGATTAGCCTGGACTGGTGAAACCTGTTCGTCGATTTCATGGCCGTACAAGGAATAGCCCGCCTCCAGCCGGAGACTGTCCCGTGAGCCCAATCCCGCGAGTTCAAGACCGTGTGGCTCGCCTGCCGCAACGATCGACTCCGCCAGCGAGTTCGCATCCGCAGGCGAAACGAAAAGCTCGACTCCGCTCTCTCCGGTATAGCCCGTCCGACTGATCAAACAGGAAACGCCCTCGACTTCGCCTTCCGCAAACCAATAGTATTTCAGGTCGTCAATATTCGCAGAGGTCAATGACTTCAGGATTTCCAACGCTTTTGGCCCCTGCAAAGCGAGCAATGCATAGTTATCCGATACGTCCGTCAGTTCCGCGTCGAACCCATCGAGCTTCCCCTCCAGCCAAGCGATGTCCTTCTCCGTATTCGAAGCGTTGAGACAAAGCAGATACTCATTCTCGGATTTTCTATAGACGAGCAGATCGTCGACTACTCCGCCATGCTCGTAGCACATCAAACTATAGAGCACGCGGCCCGGCTCCATTTTTGAAATATCGTTCGTCAAAACGAAATCCAGAAACGCGGGCGCCTCGGGACCCGAAACCGTAGCCTCGCCCATGTGGCTCACATCGAACAATCCAGCTGCGCTGCGCGTGGCTTTGTGTTCGTCGACGATGCTCTTGTACTGGACCGGCATTTCCCAGCCCGCGAAGTCGACCATCCGGCCGCCGTGCGAAACATTGAAATCGTAAAGCGGAGTCCGTCTCAATTCAGACATTACTCGCCCTCGTTGATCACCGGATTCGTCAACTGGCCGATCTTTTCGATCTCAATCGTCACTTCGTCGCCGGATTTCAACCACAACGGAGGCGTACGCGCCATGCCGACACCGTGCGGAGTTCCTGTCATGATAACCGTTCCCGGCAGCAGCGTCGTGCTTCCACTTAGAAATTCGATAATCTCCGCCACGCTGAAAATCATATCATCCGTATTCCAATCCTGAACCGTCTCGCCGTTGAGGATCGTCTTGATTTTCAAGGCATTCGGATTTCCGAGTTCATCGGCCGTCACGAGCCGAGGACCCATTGGCGCGAACGTATCAAAGGTCTTGCCGCGACACCACTGACTGCCTCCTTTTTCGACCTGCCAATCCCGAGCGCTCACGTCATTCCCGCAGGTGTAGCCGAGCACATAGTCCAAAGCGTTCTCTTTCGTCGCGTTCTTGCAGGATTTTCCGATCACCACGGCAAGCTCGCATTCGTAGTCGACCTTGTGACTCGCAAGCGTCGTCGGGATCTCGATCGCATCGCCGGGATTCTGCAACGCATTCCGACCCTTGACGAAGAGCACAGGATACTCAGGCACTGATTTCCCGCTTTCCTCAGCATGGAACTTGTAGTTCAACCCGATGCACAAAATGGCCGCCGGGGCGATCGGGGCGAGCAGCTTGGCGACATCCGCCGCTTCGCTCGTGACCGAGTAATCACCAAATACATCCCCTTCAATGCGATAAGCGACGCCGTCCTTTTCAGAAGCGTAGTGAATTTTTCCCGAAGAATCCTCGTATCGAATAATTTTCATAAGCGCAAAACGATCTGTTCGAAATACAATCTAAATCCGCCTTTAGGAGTCCAGCATTGAATTCAAATTTTCTAGCCAACGCTACTCCTTTTCGATTATCTCAAACACCGCCTTTTTAATCAGATCAGGTCGCCGCCACGGGACGAAATGATTGAGATCCTCCACTCGCCAAATATCGAGCCCCACGGAATTCGTCATCGTACGCTCGACATAATCCGCATTCCCCGGGGGCACAAGTTCATCGAGCATCCCCTGAATGACGATCGTCCGCGTCTCGATTTCCGGCAGCAGCTCCGCCAATTTCTTCAGCTCACTCTTGTGCGGGAAAATCTCGTCGTTGCTGTTCCCCCAGTCCTTTGAAATGCTCCACTTAACCGGCGGAAACTTAGCCGCATAGTTGAACCACTTTCTCTTTTCCAGCTCCGGATCCATTGAAGGCGCCACCAACACGAGCCCCTTCACGAACTCTGGATGATCAGCTGCGAGACGGGCAATCACCGGACCTCCCAGCGAATGCCCCACGAGTATTGTGTTTCCCGATACGCCATTTCTTGCGAGAGCTTGATAAATTTGCCGCGCCTGCTCTTCCAGAGATGGCACCGCTTTTCGCGGCAAACTTTCGCCAAATCCAGGCCGATCCACCGAAATCACTCGAGCTGCTTGAGTCAGCTCTTCATCCATCATGCACCGGATGAAATTGTCCAAACTCCCCGGCGAGCCATGAACGAATACAACTGTCGTTTCTCCTTTTCCTACCGAAATGAAATGGATGCTCCCCGGATCCGTTTGCTGCTGGATAAACTCGGGCGGGGCCAGTCCCCGGGCCGTGAATCGCGCTTGGATGTCCGAGGGTTTCGTGCTGAAAGTCGCGCACCCGGAAAATCCCGACCCCACGAGAATCGTCACGAATCCAATCGCGACCAAGCCCGCAACACCTACGCTCCACCGTCTTCCCTTAATCCATTTCAGCGCGCTCATGTATGCAGGTACTAAACGTAATTCAGCGCCATTCGCTTGCAATCCACGCCGCATGCTCGACGTAGCTACACCGGGAACCGGTGTGGAAAAGGCAATAATTCCTCAATAAATTTCCCACCCGCCTCTCTACTTCTTCGAGGGCGCGCTACCCTTCTCCGCCGCGTTTTGCCTGACGCGGTCTTCGTAGGCAGGATTCTCAACGCCCAAAGCCTTCATCTGCACCCTCGCTCGCTTCACGTATTCGGGATTGTATTTTGAACTCGTATTGAATCCCGGATACGCACGCGTGCCGCTATACCGAGGGTAGCTGTCGAAGATATCGCCATAGCCAAGAATTCGCGGATCGCCGCCCTTTCTCAGTTCGTCCTCAAGCTGAGCTTTTAATCGCTCAAGCACTGGTTTGTATTCTGGATTCCCCGACAAATCGTTCAGACAATAAGGATCCGTTTGCTTGTCGTAGAGTTGCTCGATCGGACGAGCTCCATAAGCCAACTGAGAAAGCTCGGAATTTATCTCGCCCAGCATCAACGAATGCGAAGGACTGCCATCGACATCCTTAAACTCGATACCGGTCGGCGATCGCTCCGGGTGGAGATTGCGGATGTAGTTGAAATCCGCCGTATGGATCGCCCGAATCGGATAGCCCAAATTGTCTTCTCTCGCATGCGTGTGACGCTCGCGGCCGGATAGGGCAAAGCTCCGCGACGCATCGACTTGTCCCGATTTGCTCGACTTCAATATCGGCAGGAGGCTCTCGCCGCTCATTTCCCTAGGAACAGTCGAACCCGCCGCTTCTAGAAAAGTAGGCGCGAGATCGATGAGGCTAACAAAGTCGTCCACCTGACGATTCACGGTAGCGATTCCCTCCGGCCAAGAAATGATCAGCGGCATGTGGACGCCATATTCATAATTGTTGGCCTTCGCCCTCGGAAACGCCATTCCATTGTCCGCCGTCACCACGACAATCGTTTTTTCCAGTTCTCCCGCCTTCCTCAGCTGCTCAATCATTAGCCCAAGCTGCGTATCGAACCATTCGATCTCCAACGCGTAGTCGGCGACGTCCCCTCGCGTCAGTTTCGTGTTGGGCAAAAACCCAGGGACTCGAACCGCATTCAAATCCGCGCCGTTCCTCACCCCTGAATCCTGCTCGAAGGAACGGTGCGCCTCGTGCGCGCCGAACCAAAAGACGAACGGCGCGCCATCAGGCCGCTTGGAAAGAAACTCCTCGAAATTGGCCGCGTAATTCTTGTTGGAGATTCCTTTCGCCGGAACTTCCTTCAACTGAAAATCATTGTACTCCTTGCCCGCTGGATTCTGCGCACGCTCGGTGAGCTTTCCCGGTCCCCAAGGTTTCCCCGTGAAACCCGAGAAATACCCTTCCGCCTCCAGCAGCTCCGGATATACTTTCAGGTGCTTCGGAAAATTGGCGGCATGAGTTCCTGCTTCTTCGATTTCCCAAATGTACTTGCCGGTCAGAAGCGCCGCCCTAGAAGGACTACAGCCGGGCGCGCTGCAATACGCGTTCTTGAAAAGCACGCCTTTTCCCGCGAGCGTGTCGAAGGTCGGCGTATCCACAAATTCAGAACCGTAGCATCCGAGATGCTGCCACGAAATGTCGTCGCCAATCGCCAGCAGAATATTCGGGCGATCATCGGCCCTTGCAACCATACCGATCGCTAGGAAAATTAGCAGAGCGAAAAACCTTCGCGGAGCAGTCGAGTCAATCAATCCTTTTTCTTTCATAACAAGTTTCAGCCTATTCCGCGCTATCTCCCCACATCCGATGCAACAGCGTCAAGTCTCGCTTCATCGCGGCGAAAACCTCTTTTTGCGGAATCGTAATCTCTCGATGTCCGTGATCCGCGCCGCCCAAATCGTATTCGAGATGCAGAGACACGAGCGGTCGAATATCGTAGGATCGCAGCAGTTTGAAATACCGATCAAAATCCACCATTCCTTGTCCCAACGGTACGTTTTCCACTTTCCATTTCCTGTCAGACTTTATCCATCTGAAGTCTTTAATCGGAACCGTCTTGATATGGCTTTTCAAATACCGCAATCCCAGCGGCCAAGCCGTACCGCCCTCTACTGTGGCGTGACGAATATCGTAATGGCAGCCCGCCCAACGCGAATCGAGCCCCTCTAGCATCTCAACAATATCCGTCACGTAGGAACCGATGCTCTGACCCGAGTGATTCTGATACGCCCCATGCAAGCCCTTCTTCTTATTGAACGCGGCCAGCTTCCGAAACTCAGCCACGCTCCGCGTGAGATTCTCCCGCAGCCCGCCATCCTTATCTGGCTTGTAGTAGCCCGTCCGATAATAGCCGAACCCCAAACGGGCGGCAGTCTTCAAGGATTGAATACCATCTTTATCGTCAACGTTCGTGATGCGCGACACGAACATCTTTGGATCAAGCCCGTGAGCCGACATCGCCTCGACCGCTTTCGGTAAATCCTCTTCCGCTCGGGCCGGCTCGACGTGGCCGCCCGGACGCACTGTCAAATCCAAGCCATCGAATCCAAGGTCAGCCGTGGCTTCCGACATGTCGCGATAATTCAGAAACTGCAAATGCTTCGAAAATACATACACCCTAAGGCGGTCGTCCCCCGGCTTCGAAGCTGCCGACGCATTAAAAGCCAAAGGCCCCGCTGCAAATCCCGCGGCCCCAGCTAATGCTAGTTTTCCAAAATCGCGCCGATTCATCGTCATAGCGCCATCCTGCTCGTGTCAGCCCTCAAAGCCAGTCCAAAAGCGGGTCGCTCCGCTACCGGCCGCGGCTTCAAGTAGTGGGACGACTGCGTCGTTCCGACTTGTCCCCCCAATATTCTCCACCAAATCTTGACCGATCCCGCCCTGCGGACTAGCAAACTTCATGGACTCAATCTCACGCTCCATGCGAATCGTCGATGCCAGCCTCTATTTTCTCCCTGTCGAAATGAGAGTGCCGCTCAAGTTCGGGAACCAAGTCCTGACCAAGGTCATGTGTGCCCGCGCCTGCGTAAAAGTCGAAGGCTCCGATGGCCGTATCTCAACCGGCTGGGGAGAGACTCCCCTTAGCGTCGGCTGGGTTTGGCCCGCGGCCATCGACTACGACGAACGGGCGAACGCGCTCGAAGCATTCACCTACAAACTCGCGCGATCCCTGAAATCGTTCGACGCCTCCGGCCACGCCTTGGAGATCGGCCACGCCTTCATCGAAACCCGCCTTTACCGTCTCCAAGAGGAATATAACGCGGGTCGGACCGGCGATCACGCCCTGCCTCACTTAGCCGCCCTCGTCTGCTTCTCCCCGCTGGACATCGCAATCCACGACGCATTCGGAAATCTCCACGATCGCCCCATCTACGAAACCTACACCTCGGAATTCCTAACCAAGGATCTCTCTCATTTCCTGGAACCCGTCGAACGCTTCATCGGAAAGTATCCAGCCGATTTTCTGGTCGATCCTCCTGCGAAGCTCCCGGTCTGGCACCTCGTCGGTGGGCTCGATCCGATTTCGGAAGACGAGCTGACAGGCGACGAACCCAACGACGGCTACCCCGTTCTTCTCCGCGATTGGATCGAGCGAGACGGCTTGAATTGCCTAAAAGTGAAACTGAGAGGCGACGACTCGAACTGGGATTACGACCGCCTCGTCGCGATCGGCAAGATCGCGCTCGAAATGAACGTCGAATGGCTGACGACCGATTTCAACTGCGCCGTCACCGAGCCTGCCTACGTCAACGAAATCCTCGATCGCCTCAAAGACGAGCACGCCCGGATCTATCAGTCGATCCTCTACGTCGAGCAACCCTTCCCCTACGACATCGAGTCGAACCAGATCGACGTCCACAGCGTAAGCGCTCGCAAGCCGCTCTTCATGGACGAGAGCGCCCACGACTGGGAACTTGTGCGATTGGGCCGCGAACTCGGCTGGACCGGCGTCGCGCTCAAAACCTGCAAAACCCAGACAGGAGCGCTCCTCAGTCTTTGCTGGGCCAAAGCCCACGGCATGACCTTGATGGTACAAGACCTGACCAATCCCATGCTTGCTCAGCTTCCGCATGTTCAACTCGCCGCCCACGCCGGCACGATCATGGGCGTCGAATGCAACGGGATGCAGTTCTATCCCGCCGAGTCGCTCCCAGAGCAAGCCGTCCATCCGCGAATCTATCAGCGCAATGATGGTATCCTAGATCTAAGTACGATCAACGGAAGCGGCTTCGGCTATCGCCTCGACGAAACCGACCGGACCCTTCCGACCCCGACTGTGCGCTTCGATTAGCGTAAAGATCATTAGCTTTCTCTTGGTAGGGAGGACCGGCTCGGTCCTCCGGTTTTGCCCATTTGAGGACCGAGCCGGTCCTCTCTAACATAAAAGCTTGGGCAAGGGGTTGCCCACC
>JAJFLS010000706.1 GCA_021772595.1 Opitutales bacterium | reverse complement strand
CCGAGATGTTGAATCAAAACCCATAAGAATTTGAGGCGAAAGCGAGAATACCGCAATCTGTACTCCTAGTTCGCGGATTATTCAATAAACGGATTCCATTTTGTCGAGCCAAGGCCGCCGCTCGCCTCCTCCCAAGCGCGTCTTTTCTCCCCTGTGCTGGTGAGCGCAAAGCGGCAATTTACGGTTTGAATTCCCACTGTAGCCCAAACGGTCCCCCGTCGACCTGGAAAGGCTCTCCACCACTCTTCGACCGTTTAAATTACAACGTTGTAATTTAAACGGTCGAGTGACTAGCCGCCTGGTTCTTCAGTTCTGGATATTAGAACCAGCAAAATAACACGTCCGGTAGCTCGATCTACCAAAGTTTGAACTTTTGGCTACTTTCTGCATCTAGTCTGATTAAGCATTCAACTTATGAGACATGGATTCAATTTTAAGAAACTCTGCATCGCGCTCTGCTTAGTCGCCCTGATGCTCTCCCTGTCTGGGTGCGTCTACCTGAGGCTTCTCGGATTCAAGAACCAGCTCAAGTCTTTCGAGAAGAACATCACCGTGGATCCGGTCCCCGGCCTCTCCCTCCAATTCCACAAGCCCATCGTTAGAGATTCCGATTTCGTCTTCATCACCAATTCAAGAGCCACCCGACAGGTGAAAATCTCCGAGGCCCCCAATGAGGAAGTCTGGACATGGATGTTTGAAAAGCAACGTGGCAAGAACACCCATCGCCTCTATTCGCTTAATTTCACGACGTATTTCGAAGACGGACTGTTTTCGCAAATGGAGATCGACGAAACATTCGTCCAACTCCTCGGAAAGGAATTCACCCTCGCCATGTTCAAAAGCATGGGAAAAGCCAAGATCAACACGCTCCGACGATCAGCGACTGCGGAAGTCGATATCGACTCCCTCCCGGATGTTCCCCTGCCTTCGCTAGAGACAATCTTTCAAGTGATGGGCGAACCCACCCGCACCATCAAGCAGCGCCGAGACTCCGACCAAGAAGCCCAATGCGAATACCAATTTGTCTTCCGCAACCCCGACAACCACAAGAAAGCCGGCCAATTCAAAATCTCATTCAAAGGCGACCCCAACAACCCCGAAAAAGAAATCACCGGCTTCCGAGTCACCGGTAAGGCGAGGTAGATCAATCAATCTCTTTCACAATTCGGCTGTTTATATATTCCGCCACCAATCGACATGCTTCAGCGGATGGGTGCTTGTCTAATTTATGAATATGATACTCCTGGAAATTTTCATAGAAATCAGGAATAATTTGATCAATTTCGTGCACAACCAATCCAGCCTTCCTTAAAGTCTTTGTCACATGTGGATAGCGCGATTTAGCCTCCTCGTCATCGCGACTACTAATATCCCAGATAATCACGTGGAATTTGATTCCAGGAAATTGTTTCAGAAGTATATCTGAGGATTTCTTCACAATTCCACTATACAGAGATACGTGTTCGAAATAATCGTATCCACCATCTCCATAAACCCGGCCAATCAAAGGCGATTTTCTTTTCAAAGCCAGCATCGGATATCGAAAATACTGAGCCGCATTTCTCTCGATAAAAGAACCTCGATATTCCGGGATCGCATTCTCACCGAATTCATATCGTGGACTATTCCAATCCCAATCCGCGTATCCAGCAGCCCGGCGCACGTGGTCAGGAATCCCTATGTATATCGCAATTTTTGGAGGTTTCACCACCAATTCCTGAACTTCCCCATTCTCAATTCTGCTCAACATCTGATGAGCTCCGTATCCTGTATAGCCAAAATTGTAGACTTTAAGCCCTAAACTTTCGCCAATCCGATAAGGGATTGTCTCTTGGTCATTCAATCCGGTCCCAAATGCAAAAGAACCGCCAAAAATTAGAACGCTCTCATTAAGCATCGAACCTGGTGTTTGCCGAAGCCCAATATCATCAATCGTATAGTTCACGTCATATACGACTTCATTCCTCCAACTCTTTTTGACGTGGTATGTTCGATTTTCCTTAAGGCGATACCCTACTGATTTCTCGTTTACAATATTCCAATTGGTAGAATCAATCTCGGTTTCCAATCCCTTCGACCCATTCGACACAAGAAGAACACCCTCAAAAAGGAGAACCGCAATAAACCCAGCCACAACATTTGCATGCAAAAGTCGAAATGCTCTCCCTTTACTTCTAATGCTACACAACAGGAAAAACCCAATCCACATGAATGAAATTACGACCAAAGGCGTCTCATGCGTTTCCAATGCCTGCCTAGAAAAATGCAGCAAGAATGGAAAAGATAATAAAAACAGAACTGCGTTTATCACAATGGCCTTAATCCACTAATCCCGCTGCAAGGCAAGCAGAGAACGACTCTAATATTTCGAAGATGCTTATTGTCAGTTGATCGGTCAATTACTTCTTTGTCACTCAACCACTCCAGGGAAATCTCAACAGCACAATTGCTTAAACTCTAATTGGGCTCCTATCAGAAAGAAGTCCTTTTGGGAGATAACGTGATTATCCTAAGCAAATCATCCTGTGAACTATTTCCAGGACTTACAACATCGCGAAACTTCAAACCAAGTCTTGCTTTCCAATTGATTCCTAATTCAAGTCAAGTCTTGAAACCCTCTTCCCGATTGGTATCAACTAGGAATCTCTACTAGCCCATAGCAGTACGCATGACGTCTCTTCATGAATTCAGAACAGAGATTTCACGCATATTGATGCCGCCAACCCATTAGTTTACTTTCTTCCCGAATTCATTTGAATCAAGTAAAATTCTTAGTCATTACTTCCGAATAAAATTCGCCCAAATTAGGTAATTTACAGGTAAGACGCTACATCCAACTCGGAAAAACGAAAGCAACCAAAAAATGGGCACGCACAAATCGCATATCAGGATTTTTCAAGCTATTTTTACTTTTGCTATTTCGGTCATTGCTGCAAATGGAGAATTCGATCGAATTGAGCCAGGCTTTCCAGACATCAAGATATTTACAACAGTAGATATCGGAACCGATTCGGGAAGTCGATTTGTAGTAGAAGACACTGATGGTCGTATTATCTTCTCAAGTTCTGGCCACCTTATGGCATACGACGGTGTCGGTTGGTCGCAAGTGAGTGCTCCATGGGGAGAAAAAGTTCAAGCATATTCAACACTACAATCAAATCAACGTGGAGATCTTTTTGCTACAAGCGCCTCGACTTGGGGAAAGCTCATAACCAATAGACAAGGATTGTATACGATGGAGCCTTTTGCTCCAGACGAACTAGCCGAAGGACTCACTTTCCCTCAAATGAAGAATATTGCTATCGGTGACGACGGTGTCTATTTTTCTGGAGTAAATTACCTCGCAAGGTGGAATACGGAAAAGGGAAGTTCGATCTGGCAAATTGATAGCTTAGAGGACCTATTATTCGAACACAATGGCTCAATATACGTTGGCTCCGACAGCAATGGTATCTTTCGAATCGAAGGAAATGAAATCGTTTCTGTACCAGGATCGGAGATCCTAATTCAAGGCGATTCCCACACATCCGTAGCCTCAAAGTGGTTTGACGGAAGAACTGCGTTGATAAATAGCCAAGGGCTCTTTCTATTCGATGGAAATTCTTTCGAGCATCGAGAGACCGATTTGGATAAACTGCCAACGCCATTGTGGGCAGCTGATGCAATCCTGTCAGACAAGTCAGCCTTAATAATATCCATACCGACACAAGGCATCGTATTCCTAAACCAAGCTGGAAAAATATTAAACAAAGTAGACGAACGTCTCGATTATCGTCTCCTTGACTGCGGCAAGATGACGTTAGCTAAAGACGGTAGTTTATGGGTTTGCATAAATGACGGCGTTGCAAAGGTCCTTTATCCAAATCCAGTAACATTTTTTGATCAACGCTCAGGACCACATTTGGATTGGTTCTCTATAAAGCGCCACAATGAAGACCTTTTTATCATTGGACACGAAATCCATCAAGCAATTTACAATAGAGAAGGCATATTGGAACGCTTTGACAAATTCCAAAACACCCCGCCATTCAAGGCGAATGTCAGATTTGATGCACTATCAATTCAAAATGATATATTAGTTGCGTGCGACAATGGCATTTTTTTTGCACCACACGCGGAAAAGTGGAGATGGGTATATCAAGACGCTATGATCAGGAGAATTGTTCGTCTTTCAAGCGACCCTTCCAAGATACTAGCACTCGGATACGAAAATGGCATTCTACTGGAGCATGATGGTGGAAATATCCACAAAATCGGTGAACCCTTCCAATCTCCCGGCCATGTTAACAAAATACTAGAAACTACAAATGGAGATTTTTGGGTTGAACTCGGCCATGCTCGAGCGGCTCGAATGACGATCATTAACGATAAGGTCGAGACAAAAATCTATTCCAAAGACGACGGCCTTCCCGATAGATGGACGAACATATGGAAATTCAATGGGACAGCTAGAGTTTCGGATCTTGGGCGCGTACTTAAATTCGACGAACAGACCGAACGCTTCGAGCCCGACAACGAATTGAATTCCATCCTCCCGAAAGATATAAAACTATTCACCCGACCAGCCCAAGACCCCGAGGGCAACTTATGGATCGCAGCACTCGACGGCAACATGATCCTAAGAAAAGGTCGAGACGGATCGTATAGAGAAGATCGAACAACTTTGCAACTTCTCAACAATTTCCTAATTGATGAAATAAAATTTGACGAGAATGGGATCGTTTGGTTGCTTTCGCAAAAAAAGTTAGCCCGTATCGACACGAAAATGGCCGCTGAGGAGGCCCGGATTCCCGCACCCGTCATCCAGGAGTTCTCCTCAATAGATGCAGACTTTCCCTTTTTCCACGGTAAGTCCAACGAAGATGCAGAGGTCCCTTTACTGGACTACAGCGAAAACAGCGTTGAGTTCAAATTCTCGACCGCGCACTACCTCACAATTGACGGCATCTTCCATAAGTACTGGCTTGAAGGATTCACAGATGGATGGAGCGAGGCCAAGCAAATCAGCTCGGCAATCTTTACTAATTTGCCTTTTGGAGACTACTCCTTCCATGTAAAAGCGATCAACAGCAGCGGCAACGAAGGTCCAGACAGTATCTTCTCCTTCGCAATCAAACCACCGATCTACCGGACTATCCCTGCCTACTTCGCATTCGCAATGATAGCCATTGCATTTGTCTATTCGCTTCTAAAGATTCGCCACCATACTTTGTTGCGCCGCCAGCAAGAGCTCGTTCAAAAAGTCGATCTCCAAACGAGGGAACTACGACAAAACAATGCTCTTATGAAAGAAGCCGTCGTAACCGAACGGGAGCTGAAACTAAAGGCCGAACAAGCGAGCAAAGCGAAAAGCGAGTTCCTGGCAACCGTTAGCCACGAAATTCGCACTCCGATGAACGGCATTGTCGGCATGACCGATAATTTGCTCGATACCAATCTAAACGAAGAGCAGAGAGAAATGTTGGACACTATAAATTCCAGCGGCAGTTCACTCGTCTCCATCATATCTGACATACTCGATTATTCCAAAATTGAGGCAGGTCAAGTAACCATAGAACACAGTGTTTGCTCCCTCTACAAATGCATTACTGACGTTGCCAATATTTTCAGAGCAAATTGTCTTTCCCGCAATATCGAGTTAAAAACGGAATTTGATAGCGAGACACCTGAATATGTAATCACAGATTCAATACGCCTAAATCAAATTCTGCTAAACCTCGTTAGCAACGCGCAGAAATTCACCAAAGAAGGATCAATAAGCATTAGCCTTAAGTCGTCTCGAACAAACGATCAAACCATTCAACTGGATTTCGAAGTACGAGACACCGGCATTGGTATCCCCAGAGAAAAGCAAGATTTACTATTCAAGTCGTTTAGCCAAATCGACTCTTCAAACACACGTGAGTATGGGGGTACTGGGCTCGGGCTAGCCATAAGCAGACAACTCGTCACTTTAATGGGTGGCGAAATAGGGATAGACAGTGAAGAAGGGAAAGGCTCGACGTTTCACTTCACTATAACGGCCGACGTCCCGTCCAAGGACCAAGTCGACGAGTATCTTTCGGCGACAGCATCGCCCAGCCCGCAAGCAAATACCAATAGTGCGCAACCTAACACTTCATCGAACGGCGAGAGAACACACCCCGACGCACTCATTGCCGAAGACAATCCCGTAAATCAAAGAGTCGCCAAAATGATGCTCAAGCGACTGGGGTATACATTCGACACTGCAGATAACGGTAAAGAAGCCTGGGAAATGGCATGTTCCCAGAACTACAAATTCATTCTGATGGATATTCAAATGCCCATAATGGACGGCCTAGACAGCGCCCGGAGCATCATCAGAGATCTAAAATCCGACGCCCCGCCAATCATCGCCTTGACTGCGAAATCTTCCCTAGAGGACAAAGTAGCCGCTCAGGAGGCAGGCATCGTCGGCTACATCACAAAACCGCTCAAGAAGGCCCAACTCATAGAAGCAATTGAAGCGGCTACAGGAATCACGAGCTAGATTCCGCTACAGCTTTAGAATATAAATTCCTTCTTCCCGAAAGAGGCCCAAACCATAAGGGGACTGGAAAGCAGTAGCTCAGTGCTTCAGCCTGAGCAGTATCTAATCCAGCCTTAAGCCCAAACACCTTCAACCTTGTGCAACTCAGGCTGAAGCTCTGAGCCACCGAAAACCGGGCAAAATCAATACGGCAAGGGATCGCATGCATTGCGACTTGCGTCGAGTCACCGATCTTCAACGCAATCCCACTTCGGAACACCTGATCCAACAGAAATCAAGGACACCCGTTCAAAAACGAAAATCACGTAATATCAATCAATTCAAAGGCTTCCAGTCCCAAATCACTCAATCAAGTATGGTTTTTAGGATTTGGGTCAGGACCTCTAGCTTTGAACGCCTTTCCTTTTGACAAAATATTAACTAATATTTTATAACCCCTAGCCACACTGAAATTTCCGGCCTCGCAATTAGCTTGCGAGTGACTTTGCCAACCAACCTTCTCTTTTTTAGTCTTACCAAAACAACCTGATGAATCCTGGGTTCTTCTGCATTTACCGATCCGCGTTAATCGCAATCGCCATATCGTTCCCCATCGCCTCGGGAGACGTTAAGCGGGTCGAACCGGGATTCCCGGATGTTAAGATCTTTACGACCGTTGAAATTGGAACCGACCCAGGGAGCTTATTGGTTGCAGAGGATCCTGATGGACGAATCCTTTTCACCAGTTCCGGAAGCCTAATGGCGTACGACGGTGTGAATTGGTCGCAAGTCAGCCCTCCATGGGGAGATGGGAAACTAGAGGCCTTTTCCACGATACGGACAAACGAAGAAGGTAGTACTTTTGCGTCCAGTTTTTCAAGCTGGGGAAAACTTGGTGTAAATTCGCAAAGCCAATACATTATGGATCCCTTAAGCCCTGGTGATTTGGATCCAAATCTTGCATTCAATCAGATTAATAATATTGAGTTTGGCGACGATGGAGTATACTTTCAAGGCGTAGATCATTTGATACGATGGAACGCAGAAGATGGAAATACATTATGGCAAATCGACTATATAGAAGAACTCCTATTTGAGCAATCTGGATCTATATACATAAGCACCTTCGACAAAGGACTTCTCAAGGTTTCAGGCCAAGAACTTATACCTGTACCGGGCTCGAAAATCCTAATGCTAAACCATTCTCGAACATCCGCTGCCGCAAAGTGGTTCGACGGGAGAACGGCGCTAATTAACAATCAAGGCCTGTTTCTGTTCGACGGAAAATCCTTCGAATATCTAGAAACGGATTTGAACAATCTTCCAGCTCCCTTGTGGGCGGCAGATGCAGTCCTTTCAGATCAGTCGACCTTCATAATCTCCATGCCGAAGCAAGGAATCGTATTTCTAAACGAAACCGGCAAGATCATAAACAAAGTAGATGAGCGGCTAGACTATCGACTTCTCGACTGCGGAAAAATGACGATAGCCAAGGACGGCAGCTTGTGGGTTTGTATAAATGACGGTGTTGCGAAAATCCTATATCCAAATCCAGTGACGTTTTTCGATCAACGCTCTGGACCAAATATGAATTGGTTTGAGATCGAACGGCACAACAACAGTCTATTTATCATCGGCCATGGAATTTACAAAGCAAAATACAATAAAGAGGGCACATTGGACCGTTTTGAAAAATTCGACAACACTCCTACCTTTAACAGCAACGATAGATTCGTAGGATTACCCGTAGAAAACGGCATGCTCATTGCCTCAGAAAAACGTATCTTTTTCGCACCCGATTCAGGTGAATGGCATTGGGTTCATGAAGGCCCTGTGATTAGAAAAATGGAACGACTTTCGAGCAATCCATCAAGGATTCTAGCATTGGGATACAACGAAGGATTTTTACTGGATTACGATGGTAGCAATTTCGAAGTTATCGGCGAGCCTTTTAAAGCTCCTGGCCATATTAACAAAATGCTCGAAACCACCGATGGGGATATCTGGGTTGAACTCGGCCATGCTAAAGCAGCACGAATTATCATCGAGAACGATAAGGTCGAGACTAAGGTATATTCCACCGATCACGGCCTCCCCGACCGATGGATAAACATATGGAAATACAACGGTGAAGTAAAAATATCAGACCATGGGAGCATACTTAAATTCAATAAAGAAACCGAGCTCTTCGAGCCCGACACTGAGCTGAATTCCATTCTCCCCGAAGATATAGAGCTCTACACTCGGCCAGCCCAAGACCCCGAAGGCAACCTGTGGATCGCTGCGCTCGACGGTAATATGATTCTGAGAAAGAAGCCGGATGGATCTTATCGCGAAGACCGGACTACGCTCCAGTTGGTGAACCGGTTCCCGATCGACGAAATCCAGTTCGACGAAGACGGGATCGCTTGGCTGTTATCGCAAAAAAGGCTGGCCCGAATCGACACCAAGTTAGTCGCGACGGAAGCCCGAATTCCCCAGCCCGTCATCCAAAAATTCTCGTCGATTGATGCTGACCTTCCCTTCTTCCACGGACGATCCAAAAAGAGCTTCGAACCATTCCGACTGGACTACCATGACAACAGCGTCGAGTTCAACTTCTCGACCGCGCACTACCTCACCATCGACGGAATTTCCCATGAGTACTGGCTCGAGGGATTCGACGAAGGATGGAGCGCTCCCGAGCATATCAGTTCCGCCAGATTCACCAGTCTTCCCGAAGGGAACTACACTTTCCATGTAAAGGCAGTTACCAGTGGAGGCGATGAAGGCCCCGAAACTTCGTTCCCCTTCTCGATCAGGCCTCCTATCTACCGCACCCTTCCCGCTTACATCGTCTACGTCGCATTCCTCGGCTTCCTTGCCTATCTTCTCCTTAAAATCCGCCACCGGACCTTGCTGCGACGCCAGAATGTGCTTCGGACTCAGGTCGACTTGCAAACCCGAGAATTACGAGGCAAGACTCGCGAACTCGAGAGGAAGAACCTCTTGGCCCAAGAGTCCGCCGAGACCGAGCGGCGCCTGAAAATCGAGGCTCAACAGGCCAACCGGGCGAAGAGCGAATTCCTCGCCATGGTCAGCCACGAGGTCCGCACCCCCATGAACGGGATCGTCGGCATGACGGGCACCCTTCTCGAGACTCGCCTCGACGGCCTCCAGAGGCGCATCGTCGACACCATCAATTCCAGCGGCCACTCCCTGGTCGCCATCATCTCAGACATCCTGGACTACTCGAGAATCGAGGCCGGGAGGATGGAGCTCAAGGCTCGGCCCTGCTCGATCTCGCGCTGCGTCGCGGAAGTCGCAGACGTCTTCAGGGCCGACTGCCTCAAACGCGGCATCGAGCTGGACACCCGCATCGAGACAGGCGACGCCGACCTCGCCGTCGCGGACCCCGTCCGCCTCAAGCAGATCCTCCTCAACCTCGTCGGCAACGCCCAGAAATTCACCGACCAAGGCTCGATCTCCATTTCAGCGACCGCCTCTCGAACCGAAGCGGGATCCATCGAGGCCCGCTTCGAGGTCCGCGACACTGGCATCGGAATTCCCAAGGACAAGCAGGCCTTAATCTTCGAGTCCTTCAGCCAGATCGACTCTTCCAACTCCCGCCAGCACGGCGGCGCGGGGCTCGGCCTGGCCATTTGCAGACGCCTCGCCTCCCTAATGGGCGGGGACATCCAGCTCGAGAGCGAGCCCGGAGCGGGCTCCTCCTTCCGCTTCTCGATCAAGGCCGAAGCACCCTCCGAAGAGCAGATCGCCCAGCATCGCGAGTCCCTGGACGCGCCTACGCACGACCAAACGCATGAGCCCGCAATCGACGCCCATCTCCACACCCTCATCGCAGAGGACAATCTCGTGAACCTGGAGGTCGCCACCTCCATGCTCCAGCACATCGGCTACACATTCGACATAGCCAAGAACGGGAAAGAGGCTTGCGAGAAGGCGCTCGTTAATCGCTACGACCTCATCCTGATGGACATCCAGATGCCCGGCATGGACGGGCTGGAAGCAACTCGGAGGATCATCGCCGAGCTCGGCGAGGAAGCCCCGCCGATCGTCGCCGTCACCGCCAATTCCACCGAGCGCACCCAGCTACAAGCCAGCGAGGCGGGCATGGTCGGATTCATCACTAAGCCCCTGATTTTGGACAAGCTCGTCGAGACCATTGAAAATGCGATGACCACGAAACTACAATTCTAGACCGGAGTCCATTAAAGGAACATGCCTGCTCAAACCGCAAAATCCCCGCTTAGAAAAATCGCTTTCGCGCTCCTTTCGTTTTTCCCTATCGCTATGAACACCCAATCAAACGCAGACGAGACCACCGAACTCGAAACCATCACTCTCGCAGCGGGATGCTTCTGGTGCACCGAAGCCGTCATGCAGCGAGTAGAGGGCGTTCAGAGCGCCGTCTCGGGCTATATGGGCGGCCACTTGGAGAACCCGACCTACAAACAGGTCGTCACAGGCGAAACCGGACATGCTGAAGTCGCTCAAGTCACCTTTGATCCGTCGAGCCTATCGCTAGACGAAGTCCTCGAGATCTTCTGGCTGATGCACGACCCCACCACTTTAAACCGGCAAGGAGCGGATGCCGGAACGCAGTATCGCTCGGCGATTTACTACCACTCCGAGCAACAGAAAGAAGTCGCCGAGAATTCGCTGGCGAAACAAAATCTGTCCGGAAAGTTCGCTGATCCGATCGTTACTGAAATCGCCGCTTCCTCGAAATTTTATCCGGCCGAAGACTACCATCAGGAATACTACGAATTGAACAAACAAGCCGGCTATTGCCAATTCGTCATTCATCCGAAGCTCACGAAACTCGGCTTGGAAAAGCGATAAATCAGCAACTGCAGCTTTTATTTAATTCTAATAAATCCTCGAATCCTAGGGAATTGATTTAGGAGTACTCCCTATTCGCAAAAAATAGTTTCTATTGAGGCTCTGAATCCAATCGCATTCGCCGCTTCTCGTCGTATTTTTATAGAGTGGCGAGAATCTGTAAAAATCTCCTATCCGGAATTGGATGGCTAGCAATTACCATTAATTTGGTGACCTGTTCGACCAGTCCCCTAGTTGATCAAAGTCGACTCATCGGGGACCTTGAAATCGCAAGCCAGAAGCTGCACAGCAACGCCCCAGCGGACGCCATCCATCAGGCTCTTCTCAACGATACAATGAACTGGCTCCTTGAGGATTCGCGCTCTCCCGATTTCGTTTTGCGAGAGAAGTCATCGTCCACAATATCCTACGCCGCAACCATTGCTAGATCACTCACAAACGGTCAGGATTTCATCGACGCGTCCAAGAACTGCACGCTGCCGATGCGTCACAATTTCAGCGCCACAGAAGGGATCGACTACCAGATTCGAATGCCCGCCACCCTCGATTCCCAAAAGGCCTATCCCCTCGTAATCGATCTTCCCGGCCTCGGCTGGACTCAGAGACCGTTGGGGTTTCATCGTGGAGCCCGCCAAAATCCGTTTTCGCAGATTTTCGTAGTGATGCCGATCAACGATCTCCCATGGAGCTGGGATATTCGCAAGCTCGAGGGCCTACTGACCCACCTGCAGGAATCTCTTCCCATCGACAAGGATCGAGTGTTTCTTATGGGACACAGTCTTGGCGGCAATGGCGTCTGGGAATGGGCCAAACGTCACCCAGACCATTTCGCGGGTATCTCTCCTTGGTCCGCCTGGACGGAGAACAAAGGGCTAGAGAAACTCGTCGCCATCCCCACACTCGTGATACATGGAGCCAATGATCCAATCATCAATCCAGATTGGAATCTCCTACCCGCGAAACGCCTCTCTAAGATCGGGGGGCGTGTCACTTACGACATTCTAAATAAAGAAGGTCACTATCTCCCGCAGCCTTATACGTACCATAGAACCATCCTGTGGTTTCTCGAAATCGTCGCCCCAGAAAATCGTATCCAGATTTCCCACGCCCCGAACGAATCGACTTTCCCGAGCCCTCCAAAGCGTTCATAAGAATTAGTCCATAAAGGTGGGGAACGACTGCCAGGCGGTCCGCATACGCGTCAACTCAAGTCAATGCAACCATTAGACCATTGTAGGAGCCTGCTTGCAGGCGATTAATTCCCTGGGCATTGTCGACGAAAACAATCGCCTGCAAGCAGGCTCCTACAGTTGAAAACGCTTAAGTTGAGGCCTATGCGCCGAGCGGGACGTCGTAGCTACACCGGGAACCCGGTGTGGAAAATGCGAGGCTCCAATCTCCCTATTCTCCGTTTACAAAATAGCCTAACCGGCGATTCACATTCGAGCGCGTTTCCTTTCGCCACTCTGCGGGAAACATCTCTGGCGTGAACTCGAACTTGTACCCAGGCTTCATATCCTTCAACAAGGTCGCCGTATTCAGAATCAAATTCGCTTCCACTTCCGTTTTCGAATTACGAAGCGCCGTCTCAATCACAACTTGAGGATCGGTCTCGCCAATCAAGGCCAAAAATTCCGCAGCTCGAACTCGAGCGAGATTGTCGGTATCATTCGCGGCAATCGCTTTAGCCGTCTTGACAAAACTCGACGCTTCCTCGCCAAAGGAACTGCATGCGATCAGCCCCCAGTAGCGTACGATCGGATCGCTTGAAGCCAACGCTTTCGCAATGCCTCCTTTAGCCCTTCCAAACGGCTGCAAACTCAAGTCCGCCGTATCGACGAGCTTCGATATTCGCTTCTTCTGGTCTTGACCGTATTGCACAGGATTTCCGATCGCATCCGTCACCATAATGGATTCCGGCACAAAACTGAGATCGGGCATCGATTTGACTTTATCCGCAAGACGTCGTCTCAGATCTTTCAATACGCTAGCGTATTTCGGATCGCCCGCTAAGTCGTTCACTTCGTGCGGATCCGACTCGATATCGTAGAGACTCTCCGGCGGACGCGATTCGAAGAACTGGCGCTGCTCTGCGTTCAATTCTCCCGCATCGTACTTCTCCTTCCACTCCCTGTAGGCGAGCATCCGGTAGCGGTATTGGTTGAATAACCCGTCGAAATTAAACGGCTGATAATTGCGGATGTATTTGAATTTCCCTTTCCGCAACGTTCTCACCAGATCGTATTTTTCGTCGAACCGATCTGCGTACCCAAACGCCTCATCACGACTCGCCAGCTCTTTCGCCGAAACACCGTCTCCCAGGAACGGCGTCCCGTCCATCGGTCCGGGAACCGAAACTCCCGCGAGGTTCAAAACCGTCGGTCCGAAATCGATAAAACTTACAAAACCGTCGACGCGGCTGCCCGCTTTCTCCGGCAATAGATGCCTCCACTTTTCCGGTGCGTAAACGACTAGCGGCACATTCAAACCGCTTTCATAGGCGTAGCCTTTGCCGCGCGGTAGTACGCCCCCGTGGTCGCCATAGTAGAAAATGATCGTGTCGTCGGCGACTCCGTCCGCTTTTAGTCCATCGATGAATGCGCCCATCTCTTCGTCGATCTCGCGGTGGTAGTCATGGTATCTCGCATAGGTGTAGCGAAAGGTGGCCGTATCGGGATGATACGGGAAGACGGTTATCCAATTCGGATCCGTCACCGTGCGATTCTCGAGCATATTCTCTCTCGAAAAATGGAGCTGCCCCTCGTGAGTTCTTCCGAAATTCTGCACGTGAAAGAACGGCTGGCCAGCTTCGCGATTCCGATAGTTCGCTTTGTTCGACGACTCGTCCCACATTTCCCGGTCATTCAAATTGTAGTCGGTCTTGCTATTATTGGTCGTGTAGTAGCCCGCTTCTCGCAGGTAATGCGGAAACATCCGCAGTCCATCGGGCATGGGCGCCAACGCAGATCGACGATGATACTGCGCCCCGATTCGCGGCGCGTAGCAACCCGTGATCAGCGTGCTCCGAGCGACCGAGCAAACCGGCGCATTGGAAAACGCGTTGAGAAAAACCAGCCCGTTCTCCGCGAGTTTCTCGATATGAGGCATCGGAGCGCCACCTTCCTCGTACAATCGCAGCCAGTGCTTCGAATTGTCCTCCGAAACGATCCAGACAATATTGGGCCGATCCGCGGCGCTGAGGGCAAAGCTGAAAAGCGTGAGAATAGTGAGAGCAACAAGTCGCATATCGAATTTGGAATGGGTTTGAGACGATCAAATTCTCCGACCGTCGAGTCGGAGACCTCCATTGACTTTCCCAATGGGCCTTTCAGCAAGCCTAAAGCCCGTCCATCTCCAGAAGTCTCCCATAGATTGCGGACTCGAAGACCGTCTCGTTTTGAACTGACAAAATGGGCGGCCGCCGCTTAGCTTCCGAATCAACAAGTCGCGTCACTGAGCCGACTACCCAGCACCCTCCCCCAATCATGACCCAGCGCTTCAAAATCTCGCATCTTGCCGACATCGATCCCGTCCAATGCCCATGTGGCACATCGCGGCGCGCCTTCATGGATCCCGACAATTCCGTCGCCTCCATCCACCTGGTCGACATCAAGAAGGACTCCCGCACGCATTACCATAAAACGCTTACCGAAATCTATCTCATCCTCGAAGGTGAAGGCCACATGGAGCTCGACGGCGAGCTCTATCCCGTGAAGCCCATGTCGACCATTCTCATAAAACCCGGCTGCCGCCACCGAGCAATCGGCCAAATGAAAATCGCCAACATCCCTATCCCCAAATTCGACCCCGAAGACGAGTGGTTCGACGAGGATTGATTTGTTTCTTCAATCAACTATTTCCCTAAAACGCATAATCCTTATGACTCGAAAACTAAAAAGCATCGAACCTTTCTCGCTCGCCAAATTAATGGGCCTCGGCTACGCAGCCATGGGTTTGCTCTTCATACCCTTCATGATTATCGGGCCCAACCTAATGGCCCTCGCTCCAGAGTCTGCCCAAGAGGATGTCCCCAAAGGACTTTTCGTAGGCTTAGGCGTCGGATTCGCCCTGGCGATGCCGCTCTTATACGGGGCCATGGGATTCGTTTTCGGTTTGATCAGCGGATTCGTCTACAATCTCCTCGCGAAATGGGTCGGCGGGATCGAAGTGGAGATCGAGTGAGCCATTTTCGTGTACACCTATTTCTCGGCTGACTAGGGAAAGTCAGCCCTACCAGCTTTCAGGGATTGCACTTCCTACCTGTAGACGCGATCGCTGATCGCGTGGCATTCCAATCGCTGCCTTGCGTTGCAAATAAAATCACTCTCCAAATCTCACAGAGGAAAAATCCTTTTCAAACTTCGCCAGGCAATCCTCTTTCGATCCGTCAAATAGATATATCTTTCCTCGAATCGATTTCTTCTCTCCTGGCTTCAAGGGGCCCACCCGCACGGACAGGTGCATGCACTTCCATGGATTATGGCCCTGAGCGGTCAAGAACGAGTCCCAGGCAATGGCCATCGATTGGGTCCGGTCTTCGGATTCCCTAACCATCAGTCCCGCGTGAGCGTTGCGCTTCGATGTTGGCCACTTGTGGTACCAAATAAATTGTCCATCTTCGCGCTCCTTATGCCAAGTTTCGATAGAAGGCATCTGACTATTGTTGAAATGTATTTCCCGTGGAGCCTCTCCAGCAATCAGATCCAATCCATTCTCCCCTAGAAAATAAGTATGCGTGTGATCATCATCGAAAAAGTTCGGATTGGCCACCGCATCTGTCTTTGTCGGCCCGTCGTATCCAGGATTAAAGCACGGAATAATTGCCGCAATATCCGGCCAGTCGCGGTCAGTGTTATTGGTCACTTCCAATAGAAGATCCGCGCCCTCTTCGGTCGCTTCAGCGCTTATCTTGAACCAGTCCGAATCAGACTGAGCGAATTTTCCATCCGAATCGACTGTCCAGGTCCAATCCGACAACCCACTCTTGTGTTCACCTTTCCGGACCGCGCCGAACATACTCCACTCGTAAAACCAGAGGTATGCAAACGTCCCTTCATCGGTGGGAGACGCTATTTTTACTCCTCGATCCCAAATTGAAAGGTTCATCTGATCACCGCCTCCGCTTGAACATCCCAACAATACGAACAACCCAACCAAAACACTCAGTCCAAAAACTTTAAAGAGGTCGCTCAAATTTAGATCAATCGTTCGCGTTATAATCGAGCACCATCACTTTTTCGAGGTGCGGTTTTAGGATTTCGACAAATGCTTTGTGGGCTGGATGCGGCAGGTATTTCGCGCGACCGGCGTCGTTTTCGAATGTGACCAGAAACACGTGCGTGAACCCGTTGTCGAGTCCTTCGGGCGAGTTGTTGATCCCGTACTCGTATCCCTTGACCGAGTCGATCTTGGAAGGCAGCTCATGAAAGGCATCGACCACCGATTGGATTTCTTTCGGCGACGACGATTCCTTGAACTGGAACATCACCACGTGGCGCAGCAGGCCTTGATCCTCTTTCTCGTGATGGTCTGCGATCAATATTGGCGAGGTTGCGATTGAGAGGAAGGCGAACAGGGCGATTAGTTTTTTCATATCTTAAGGGAGTATCCTATTTTCAGCGCATTTCAATGCGTTCTTTTTCTCGAGTGTTGGGGTTTCCTTTCACCTTCCAATCGCTCGTTGGCGTGCGACCTTCCGTGAATATTTTTTTGAAATTAGAGACAAGCTCTGGATATTGCTCCGCCAAGTCGTTCTCTTCGGCAATGTCTTTTGACAAATCGTAGATCTCGATTGGACCTGTAAGCATAGGTCGCCGCACCGCTTTCCATTTACCCATTCGTACGGCTTGCTTCGAACCTTGTTCATAGAATTCCCAATACAAGTAGTCATGCTTCTTCTGCTGACGATTCTTTCCAAGAAGCGTCGGGAGGAAACTGATACCATTCGTCGGAATCTTCACCTTCTCGCCCGCAAGCTCGGCCGCGGTCGCCATGAAGTCCACCGCTCCGGCGATCAGGTTCGTCGTCGAGCCCGCTTTCACGCGCCCTGGCCATTGAACGATCATCGGCACGCGAATCCCGCCATCGTAAACCGCACGCTTAATGCCGGTCACCGGCCCGTTGGCATTGAAGAATGTCGGATTGTTCCCCGCCTCGCTGTGAGGCCCGTTGTCGGAAGTGAAAAAGATAATAGTATCGTCTATGAGCCCATGCTTTTCCAAGCGGGCTACGACCTGCCCGACCATGTCGTCGAGATAGGTCACCATCGCCGCCTGCCCCTTGTCCTGCTTCGTCCAGTCCTTGTCTTTATAGATGCCCAGGTCGGGAACCGCAGTGCCGTCGCCGGTCTTGTTATTGGCCTCGTTATTCGCGTGCGGCAGCGTGTAGGCAAGGTACAGAAAGAAGGGTTCGTCCTTTTTCCGATCGATAAATGCCAGCGTCTCGTCGACCATCAATGCGGGACTGTAGTCGATCTTTTCGCTCGCGACCCCCTGTCCCCATTCACCTTCGTCCGGCACGACATTGCGTAGCGAAATTCGTTTCTCGTTCTTTATCAAAAAGGTCGGATAGAAAAGATGGGCGTGATGCTGGTCCAGGTATCCAAAAAAGAAATCAAATCCCTGCCGCGTCGGCAATCCCGTCGAACCCTCATGCCCGAGTCCCCACTTCCCTACTTGACCCGTCGCGTATCCTGCGTCCTTCAGAATCTCGGCGACGGTCACATCTTCCGGACGCAGATTGTTCTTCCCATTGCCTCGGATGTAGCAATGCCCCGTGTCGAGTCCCGTCATCAGCACACAGCGCGACGGGGCGCAAACCGTCGAGCCCGCGTAGAAATCCGTGAAGCGCATGCCGTTCTCCGCGAGCCGATCGATGTGCGGCGTCTTGATCAGTTTCTGACCGTAGGAGCCGAGATCGCCGTAGCCGAGATCGTCCGCCATGATGTAGACGATGTTGGGTTTGTCGTCCGCAGCATGCGTTTCGGCTCGCATGAACAACAGCTCAAGACAGATGGCAGCCGCAATGAGGAAATGTATCCGTTTATTCATCATATTTATCTCTATTGGTTTAAAAAGAATGCACGCCAGCCCGTAGTTTCAAGACGCTCAATTTCGGCGTCTATATCAGCTCCTTCATAAAACGAAACGATTCCCGATACCTCAACAGTCTCTCCTGGAGGGCAGTCGGGAAACTGCGGATCGGAATGCATGCAGGGACAGCGGTCGTTCCCCCAAGTTCGACGGCAAGACTCCCACACGCTAATGATCCAGCGCGATTTACCCGGGTCGTGGACGGCGACGTAAGGATCGGCCAAATACCGATTGTCTTGCGTAAGCTGCGCGAATTCGGGAGCGCCTCGAAGCATCACGCAGTTTTGCACGCGAAGATCGGAAAGAGGATCCGAAGTGCCATTGAAGAGTGTGAGCCGCAAATGAATAGCGCCCGACGTCGG
>JAJFLS010000705.1 GCA_021772595.1 Opitutales bacterium | reverse complement strand
GTAGCTGCGATCGCTGATCGTGGTTGATCCTGCTGGATATTCCGCGATCAGCGATCGCAGCTACAGTGGGAAGAAACACGCCCGCGTTGACAGGAGTACGATTATTTCCGCCACCCGATTAGGTATCATCGTCCTTGTCTTCGTCATCATCTTCGTCCTTTTCCAACGCCTAAGATCAAGATGATCACGAAGTGGCTTCCTAAAACTCACCCTTCAGCCGGCCTATCGACCCAATCGAATCCCGAAGCCCACAACGAAAGCGTGAACCCAACGTCGATCATTGACCAGCCTACGCGATCGCACCAGAAGATAGGTGTTCGCAGTCGCTTCGCCTCTCAGCCCGTAGTGCAGATCAATCGGGCGAAAGCGATTCTCGCTAATTCGACCCTTCGCGTAATCGAAAAAGAGCTCGTTGGAAACTGCTACGCCACGCATGCCCCCAAACCAACGCGCTTGCCTGTTGAACCGCACACGATGCCGCGAAACGAATTCCGGCGCATACCCTCGGCTCTCCCATTCTCGCAATTCCAGTCGGTTTCGAATCGCGAGCGTATTCCTCTCGCTCAACCGCCATTGGGGATTCGCCTCCAGCTCCAGCCGCACGATTGTATTCCAGGAACCATCATTCATCTTGGCTTCTCCAAGAGTCGCGCCCCCTCCCACTTGCAAACGAGGCGAGATGCGGCGGTACACCTTCTGCTGGACAAACCAAAGCCCCAGCGACGACGCGTCATCCACCAACCGGCCTTGCGCCAACGTATACGTCTTCCACCCAACGCTCTCGTGTTCGATGAGCATTATCTCGTTCCAAGTCCGAAAGTCCCGGTCGAACTCCGTACCCGAACAAATAGGCACCAAGATGACCGCCGCCCAGAGCGAATAAATCGCTCTTGCGGAGTTGTATCCACGAATCACCTAGTACGCTTATCCAATCAGGATATCTCAGTCGGAAAAGTCGCGCGGCGCTTTCGCGTACGCGCGAATTAAATAGAATTCCTTCCTTCAGAACATCGGCGCCGCTGGAGTCTCCCAATCCTTTGGCTTGCCGTAGTAGTCGTACAGACGATGCTCCTCGTCGCGGTTGACCGCTTCGCACGGATCGAATCTCGGCGCCATCTCGATCTGCTTTCTGAGCAGGTCGACTTTCGCCGTCTTATCGTTCCAATCGAATTCATCGACCCATCCGATATCGATCAGCGACGCTTTCCCTGGGAGCCAGTTCTTCGTGTCGATCACCAAATATTGGAGACGCCAGGTTTGGTCGTCGATGATGAAGTCTTCGACATGGCCGAACGAGTCGTCTTTGGCCTGGATATGGTAGCCGATGATTTCATGAACCGAACGCAGGTGATGATGAGCGATCTGCCTCATCCGGAATTCATGAGCCTGGCGATCCGCCTCCGTTTTTTCCTCAGGTTCCTGAGGCACGTAGGCCGGACCCGTCGCAGATCCATACATATAGGGATCCACCCAGTACAGCGGCAACTGATAATACTTCGCGTACTCCTCTTCGAACAATCTCGAAACCGGAGCATCCGTACCCAGACCGGGCGATTCTTCCACTTCCGACTTGTTGATGTCTACAGGAAAGCCGTTACCGACCCAACCCGTTTCCGGAGATTTCAAATGCGAGGGGCTCAGAAGCACTTTCTTTCCGGGCAGCCAAGTCCCTGTGTCTGCAACAACGTAGCGAAGTCTCCAATACCGATCGTCAAAGAGAGCATCTTTCACTTTGCCGATTCGTCCATCAACAGCGTCGATGGGATACCCAATTAGGTTCTTAATACTGCGTAACATAATAGCGTTCCTTTCTTTTTAATCGATAACTTGGTTTCTCTGGTATAGAATGTAAAACATTATCCGGTTCGTCGAGAGCCTCCCTCGCCTGGTCTGTCCATCGATTGATACGCGCCCAAACCTGCTCGAGTTCATCGATCACCATCGTCCACCGCCATAGCCGTTTAGGGGAATCCTCGAGCGCGTCGAGCGTTTCTTCAATCCGATGCTTCCCGTCCCTCATGTTGCCAATCAGCTCGCACAAATAGCTTTCCAAATCCGGGCCCTCCTTACGACTCACCTCGGTCAAAAATACAATCTCCGAATCCAAGCGGCCGATCCGCCGTTTCGTCTTCTCAATATAACGTTCCCTCAATGACAAGTAGCTCGAACCTTTCATAACTCGCTCCCTTTCAATTGTTAATCTTCAATTCTATATTTCGCCGAATTTGATCGATCTAAGTTTAGAGGCCTTCCGAAATCCATTCCTTCGCGCTGTCGACTTCGGTGATGTCGAAATAGCGGACTTTCGCCCTCGTGAACGGTTTGCACAGCACAACCATCGCCTTCTCCCATTGCCTGTCCCCTACTATTGCGATCCGCTCGATATGGTTGAAGTGCTTGCAGCCAAACTTGAGATCCTCCCAGGCGGCTCCGAGCGTCCAACCTTCAAATCCGATCATCTCGAACATGAGCCGAATCTTCCCGTGTGTTACCACGAGACTGTCCAACTCCGGCGTGAAGCTGTCATAGCTGGCCCGCGTCAATTTGCCCGTAGCAGCGATCTTCACCAAGCGGCCACCGAATAATTCCTCAACCTCGATCGCCTCGAATTCAACTGCCCCTACATTCCCAATTTTATGTTTCATTTTCGGTTTTGGTTAATCTGTTACCCCATCGTTGAAAATCTTGTCTGGCCTCGAATCCGAGGCCGGAATGGCGCTTTCTCGCCAAGGCAAATTATGCCAAAAATAGTCCCATATAGCAATGCAAATCTAGCTCACAAGTAGGCGTATATTCGCCTCTTTCACTCGGGATACTGCCCATTATAAGATTTGCTGATAATAGAGCTGAAAACACGACCTTTTGCGCCCGGGAATAGGGTCAAACCTACCGGTTCTATCTTATAGCCGCGAGCTAGCGTCCGGGCAGCCTGCCCGGACAAGAACCACGGATCAGTAAACATTCAACTCCTCTCGGAGCGTATCGATGTTCGGCGTTTTCAGCGACGTCTGATCTACCAGAGATTTGAACTCCTCGGCCAGGCATTCCATTTCGTCTTGATCCGCTTTCGCATGCGAAGCGTACGCGATCTCAGCGTAGCGACTGCCCAGAATTTTCTTGAAAACGTTCGCCGTCATGAATTCCGGCAGCCAATAGAACAGGTTCCACTTAAAGGGTTGACGCTTCATGTAGCCCAGCTCTCTCAAAACGTTTCCGCCCTCCTTGCAGGCGCGGACAAAAAGACGGAGCGTCTCTTCATTTTCCGCAAGCGCGTAGTTGTCGCAATCATGCTTAAGGAGAGCGTTCCCCAAGGGACTGACCAGCGCGACATGGTACTTCAACCAGCCGTCAATATCGTCCGTCGTCCGGACAGGTACACCGCTCGACTCGAAGAACGACTTAATCGCCCGAGTCCTCTCTTTCAGCTCCCCGTCGATTTCGCCAATCGTAACGGGCGTTCGCTTGCCATTCGCCTTTTCCCTATCGACATACCGTCCAACCTGATCTCTCACCCCGCCTCCGGCACCCGGAAACCCAAACAGCAACTTCTCCGCAGAAAACGCCTGCAGGTACTCGTCAAAGCCAAGCGCGTTATTGCCCATGAAGAGAATATTCTTCAGTCCCGCGATTCCCCGAAGCGCTTCGAAAACGGGCTGTAGTTTGTTCTTCCTCACAAGCACAACCACCAAATCGTAGCAATCGCCTGCCTGCAATTTCTCCACGACACGAACGTTCGAAACGGCGCGAACTCCCGTTAGCTCGTCCACCACGACAATTCCATTGGCTTCGATAAAATCGCGCCGCTGACCCCGAGCCAGAATCGTCACGTCCTTCCCCGCTTGACAAAGAAGATGCGCGTATAAACTCCCCAAAGGGCCTGCCCCAAATACCAGCGTTTTCACCGAGAGAACTTCCCACCGTTTCGAACAAAGGTCAAACCGCGTCGACAATACCGACCAAGGTCACCGAGATGTTTGATTTCAGATCCCCACTGAAAATGAAAGGTCGAATAATACCATATCCTCAACCACAGAGATGACGGAGCAGCCAATGTCGCAACCAAATATTGCCCACGGATCTTCACGGATAAAACGGTGGTAGGAATCGAACCTTTTTTCCGCGGCTTGTCTCGGCGTAGCAGTGCGTAAACGAAAGCGGAAACCTATTTCCTGACGCAGGAAGGAACTAGCGAACGCAGAGAGCGATGACAAAAATATTCAAGTTCATGTGTGAACCGTAAACACAAACCAATTTGAATCGCGAATTCTGACCCATTTCCAAAAACCTTCAGGCAATGTCATTAGTCCAGTACTTCAGCTCTCCCGAACGCAGTCCTTCAGCGTTTTTCCACACCAAAACAATCAGAGCAATCGGGGCAAGAATCAATCCAAAGAAGAACCAAATCCACGCCGATCGTCGCGTATACTGCGCCCACAATGCGCAGAGAATACCAGAGGTGAAAAGTCCAAAACCAGTCGCC
>JAJFLS010000704.1 GCA_021772595.1 Opitutales bacterium | reverse complement strand
TGCTGATACTCCGCGAATGCCGTATAGAGGTACGGCACCATGCGCATCCGGAGCTCAACTACGTCGCGGATCGTATCCGTGACATCCGGAAAATTCCACGGTTTGGCACCCGAAGACCAGGCATTTAACAGCAGCATCGGCGAAAAGCATACCGATTGGAAACGCCTCACCCATTCCTCGGACGTGCGGGCGCTGCGAATCTCGGGCACCCACAAAATTCCGGACAATGACGAATTCGTCAGCGCCGCGATGTAGCCTTCGTGTCCGTAATAGTCGCTATAGATTGCGAAGCTCATAGAACTCGCGCCGCCATTCGAACCGCGGACGAGTCCGTAGGTTCGCTGATTCAAAGATCGAAAGTGATCCATAAACACTTTCTGAAGCATCAGCCCATAAATCTGACGCATCTGAATCCCGTCGTAACCAGATGGGAAAGACGCGTAATCCGGCCAAAGCCACCGATCGAATCCATCGACCTCGTCGAACTTGTAGCCGCTAACGCCGCGGCCGATGTGGTTCTTCTGGTGATGATCCAAGAGAACCTTCTTCGCTCCCGCCAAGGTATAGTCCGGAACCTCGCCCAGCCAAACCGTATGGCTACCGGTGTAGGGCTTAATGTCCTCGTACATCGTGGAATCTGGATGCACATATGGATTTTCCCAGAGGTTAACGCGAATGCCTTGCTCGGACATTTTGTCGAGAAAGGCGTCCGGATCCGGGAAACGAGTCCCGTCCCAATCGAAGGTGCATGGATACGCCGCGCTTTGCCAGCCAGGCTCAAGTCCGATCACTTCCAGCGGAAAATCGTTCTTCTTGAAATCCTCGATTTCTTGATACACGTCTTCATCGCTGCTCTTCGTATGCATGCGATGCCAAAACCCAAGACCCCACCGCGGCGGTAGCGCCCCACCCCCGCAAAACAGGTTGTACCGCTGAACCGCCTCTAGCGGACTCGCTCCACCAAATACGTACACTTCCATACCTCTCCCCTGGACGCTCGCTTCAACGGCGTCGGACAATGGGTGCGCTCTCCATTGTTTAGCTTGCGTCGTGCGATCGAATCGCGTCGGAAGCTGGCTGTCCTTGCGATTGGAAATTCCCGCGTGAATCAAGGGCCGACGTGCCGTGTTCACGAATACACCGTATCCTTTACTCGACACGTAAAACGGCACCGGCGCATGCGTATAACCCTTCACTCCGCCATAGTGATCCACCTTCAGATGATACACTTGCCCGCGACGATTAGCCCCTTTGAATTCCAAGCCTAACCCATAGAGCCGCTCGGCTTCCTCGAGTGGGAGGCGAACTTGCGTATGCACATCGCCCGCTTCACCAAGACATTCATCTTTCGCAAACGGAAAAGCCGCCTCCCCTAGCTTCGAAAGCGCATCCAACTTCGGGGGCTGAGCAAAATCCAAGGGAGCTAGCTCTTTCTCGCCGAGCGACGTTTTCCACACGCCAGGAGCGACCTTCTCCCAATCCAAAGTATCCAGACTCGCAAGCGTTGTGGATTTTTGATCGGCGAAAATTAGGCTGTTGAGCGGGATTAAAGCGGCAATGCAAAGTGTAATGAAACGAAACATGAGATCAATATGCGTATACGGCGACTGGTGACAACATCCTATCGCGACAGAGCCTTCTCAATGTGGGAAATAACTTGCTGAGCCAGTTCGAGACTGCCCGCTTCGTTAAAGTGAACATTCTTTGGAGGCATGAGCTCCTTCATTCGCGGCAAGACGAAATCGTGCAGATCATTGATCGCAATTCCATTTCGCTTCATGATCCGCTTCGCGACCGCGTTGTACTTTGCGGGCTGGTCTGCACGTCGCAGAGGACCGCCCGGCTTGTCCGGGAAAGGGGTTGTGGTTGCGAAGACCAGCTTGGCCTTGGTCGCTTTCAGCTTTTCAACGATGACGTTTAGATTCTTCTCGTACTGCTCGAGATTCGCTTGCTGCGGATGGTTCGAATCCATGCTATTCTTAGTCGTTCCCGGCAAGACATGTTTCAAGTCGTGCAGGCCGAAGTTGAAATGGATAACATCCCATTCGACATCCCCAAGCCAGGCATCAATATTCTTCACGCCCGAAGTCGTTCCTTCGCAATTTAAATAGCCGCCACCGCTATTCAAAGGCCGGAGGATGTTCGCCCTCTTCATCATAATGCCAACGATGTAGTTAGTATAGCCAATCGAAACCGAATCGCCGATTAGCAGAATCTTCGGCAGCTTTTTCGCGGTCTTAGCGAAACCCGCGCTCGACAGTCCTGTCGCAGACAGGCCAAGTAAACTACTCTTTAAAAAAATTCGTCTCGTATTGGTTGTATTCATATTTCTGTTTTATTGACTTCCAATTGATAACAAGTGTCTAGCGAGCAGCAATTCGAAACGCGAACGCATGCTCGCCAGGCTTCTCTTCTGGCAACTGAATGACAAGCCCGCTATCGCCCTGATCCCACTCAATATCGCTTTCGTTCCCGAGCAGCGAGACTGATGCGATTTCACCCAATGGATTATCGCCTCCGGCTAGAGAAGCAATCGTCAATTGCTTGCTTTTCGGCCACTCCAGCAAGATCGCATAGAGCGTTTCGCCATCCTTGCTCTGCGTGAAACGGACGTCACCTTCCTCAAATTTCACCCAAGGGCGGGTTTCGAATATCGCCTCGCCATTGACGCGATTCCATTCGCCCAACTCTCTCAAGATGCGTACCGTTTCTTCGTCGAGCGTGCCATCAGCCCGAGGTGGAACGTTTAGTAGAAGATTCCCATTCTTGCTCACGATATCGACGAACTTGTCCACGATATAGTCGACGGACTTGTATTTCGTATTCGGATTCGAATTGTAGCCCCAAGGCCCGATCGAATCGTCCGTCTGCCAGGGATTTTTCTTAAGGGCGTCGAACTTAACGTTCTCGAGATCGAGGGTAGCAATCCCATCTTTATAGAAACCGTGATCGCGGCCCGTGTAGTCCTTCTTTCGGTACACTTCGGTTTCCATTTTCTTGTTTTTGATCGCCATCACGCCTTCCAGATTCCCGCCATTCCGCTTCTCGTTCTCATTGTAGTAGTGAGCGAGAAGCGTTCGACCGGACAAGCCGTCGTCATCGCTGAACGGAACAGCTCCATCGAAATACAGAAAGTCCAACTCGTAGTTGTCGACTAGATCCGTCAGGCGAGCCAACCAAGACGCTTTCCATTCGGCGGAAGAGTTTTTCGGATACCATTGTTCGAAATTACCATGAGCCTCGTGGTAGAAGCCTTCGAACCGGGGATCCGCTCCGTCATAGGGCACACCCTTGTAAGGCCCTTCTTTATCAGCGAGGTGACTATACTGCATCCAGTTATAGGAGCGAGCCACATGAGTGGTCACACCCCAACGCAAGCCCTGACGATGCGTCGCATCGCGCATCATTCCGATCAAGTCCTTCTGCGGCCCCATATTGGCTGCGTTAAACTCGTTGTGTTTGGAATCCCATAAGTCGAATCCGTCGTGATGCACCGCGCACGGCGTAAAGTATCGCGCCCCCGCTTCTTTGAACAAACTCAGCCACCGGTCTGGATCGAAGTTCTCCGCCTTCCACATAGGAATGAAATCCATGTATCCAAAATCCGAGGGAGGCCCAAATTTTACGAGATGGAATCTATAG
>JAJFLS010000703.1 GCA_021772595.1 Opitutales bacterium | reverse complement strand
ATATCAGATTTGTTGAATGGGTGCTGCTCGACGACGGCTTTTTTTGCAGAAGGTTTTCGAAGGTACTGATCATTCGATTGATCGATATTGGGTTGTTGCCTCCTCCTAGATTTAAAATTTCGTATCCGAGTGGTTAGAGTGCGGAGCTTGTACCTCGAGCTATATCGTCAACGTGGGTGAAGTCGCGAGATTGCGTGCCATCGCCGTAGAGTGTGATGGGAGTGCCTTCGTCTATCCATTTTATAAAGCATAGTGGGCTCATGTCTGGCCGTCCCGCAGGTCCGTATACGGTGAAATAGCGCAGTATTGAAACGTCGAAGTCGTAAAAATAATGGTAGGTGTAGGCCATTGCTTCCTCCGCTTTTTTGGAGGCGGCGTATGGGGAAATAGGTTCGTTGACGGGAAGGGTTTCTAGGAAAGGCATCTTCTGCCCGGCATAAAGAGAGGAGGTGGATGCGAGGACAAATTTTGTGATGTCGTTTTTCCGCATGCATTCTAATAGGTTAAGTGTTCCATCTGCGTTTGAATTGAGGTAAATATGTGGGTTTTCCATACCGTATCGAACTCCTGCGCGAGCGGCAAGGTTTACAACGACATCGAATTCATGATTTTCGAAAAGATAGTTTAGTAGGTCAAGGTTTTCGATGTCGCCCTCTACGAAATCAAAAGCGGATCTATTCTTTAGGTTTGCTAATCTCCAAGATTACAAACGAAGATCATAGTAGTCGTTGAGATTGTCTATGCCAACGACCTCGTGACCTTGATCCATGAGCCTTTCGCATGTTCTCTAGCCAATAAAACCAGCACATCCTATTAATAAGATTCTCATGATATATATAAATAAGTGTGCGAGAATTTCACTTTTATTCTGTTTCAGTGATTTTGTTCAGGGTTGGATTGGTTTTGAATTACTCCTAGTGTCGATGGAATGGCCATACGCGGCGTTTTTCAGCGATAGTGTGTATAGCATCATAGCTTTCGCGCAGCATGACTTCCGCCAGTTTTGGCGGCAGTTGGGCATCAAGCAAGAACCTCATTCGCAGCACAACGGACCTTTCCTGTAATGACTTCTTGTTCTTGGGGGGTTAGGAATGGGCTCATTGGCAAACTAAGTCCGTTTGTTGCTATTTGCTCTGTTGTTGGAAAGTCGCCTTGCTTGTAGCCGAGGTTGCCGAATGCCCGTTGGAGGTGCAGAGGAACTGAGTAGTAGCTGACGGACGGGATTTCGTTGATTTTCAGATTATCCCGGATCAAATCGCGTTTGGGAGAGGTGATCGTGTATTGCGCGTAAACGGAAGTGTTATCGGTAGCAATGTGCGGAAGACGAATCCCTTCAATGTTTTTTTGCTGGTCGTTGTAGCGAGCGGCTGCTGATTGTCGTAGCGATATTTCTTCGTCGAAGATTGGCAGTTTGCAGAGGACTATTGCTGCTTGAATAGTGTCGAGTCGACCGTTGAGTCCAAGTATTGGATGATGGTGCTTTTCCGCTTGTCCGTGAACGCGGATCTGACGCATGCGTTGAGCGAGTTCGTCGTTGTCTGTGAAGAGGGCTCCTCCGTCTCCATAGCATCCTAGTGGTTTGGTTGGGAAAAAAGAAGTGCTGCCGATGGTGGAGAGGCTGCAAGAACGTCGACCGTGGTGAGTGGCCCCGAAACTTTGCGCGGCATCTTCGATGACCGGGATGTTCCCATGACGTTCTGCGATTTGATTGATCGCGGTCATGTTTGCCGTCTGGCCGTAGATGCCGACGGGCATGATCGCTTTTGTCCTGTCAGTGATCGCAGCTGCCAGCTTTGTCGGATCCATGTTCCAAGTGTCCTCTTCTATATCGACGAAGACGGGTTTGGCTCCTAGCAATGCGATCATCTCGGCGGTTGAAATCCATGTGTAGGGGACGGTGATGACTTCGTCGCCCGGGCCGATGTTGAGCGCCATCATGGCTATGAGTAGCGAGTCTGTTCCGCTCGAAACTCCGATGCAGTGCTTTACTCCAACATAATCGGCAAGTCGCTCTTCAAGCTCTTGGACTTCTGGCCCCATTATATACTTGCCGTGTTCGAGAACGCGGGCGATCGCGGCGTCGAGTTGGGGCTTAATGCGCTCTTGCTGGGATTTAAGATCGATGAACGGGATCATTTGATCTACGCTTGATTCTTGAAGTTTTCGTAAGCGATTTCGCCTTGGCGCAAATCGGGAGGGAGCTCTTTATCTTCGGGAAGATCTAAGCATTTCAGTTCGCCGTTATTAGTTTTTTTATAACGGTACCCGCTTTCGGGGCAGGTCATGATTTCTTCGGCGTTCGGATTTTTGAGAACGTGGCCATGGCGGCTCATCCAGCCGGTTTGTTTCCCGGGGACTCCAAGGATGAGCGCGTAGTCGGGAACGTCTTTGGAGACGACAGCGCCGGCTCCGATAAAGCAGTATCGGCCAAGCGTGATCCCGCATACGATTGTTGCATTGGCGCCAATCGTAGCTCCTCGGCGTATCAATGTATTTTCGTAGAGATTGCGACGAACGACTTGGGAGCGCGGGTTGGAGATATTCGTTAGCACGCTCGACGGGCCGAGGAAAACATCGTCCTCGATTATAGTTCCTGTGTATACCGCGACGTTGTTCTGTATCTTTACATTGTTGCCGATTGTGACGTCGTCGGCGACCATCGTATTCTGACCGAGAATACAGTCGCTTCCGATTTGGGCTTTACTGAAGATGTGAGCAAAATGCCAAATCTTTGTCCTTGGGCCTATAGTGGCTCCCGGATCGACGACGGCGGCTGGGTGAGAATAGTATTCGCTCATATCATCATTATCCGCTCGAGGGTGGCGACGACATCGAGGCCGTTTTGACCGTTAGAGATGGGTTGTTGTCGGTTCTTGATGCAATCAAGGAAGTGTTGCAATTCGAGACGCAAAGGCTGCGCTGCTCCCTCAAACACAATCTCGCTTCCGTTGTCGTGTGTGTTTAGATCTTGGTCGATAGACTTTCTGTGTAGCCAAACTCTACTATTCGCTTCGTCGAATTCGAGCATCCCTTTCTCTCCGACGATTGTGAGCTTGCGGCGATTTTCCGGCCAGAGCCATGAATTGTGTAAGTGAGCTTTTATACCATCGAGGAACTGCATGTGGACGTATACATCGTCTTCGATTGTCTCTTGGAGCCCACAGTGCCCGGATGCGAAAATATGAAGTGGTTGTTCACCGACTAAATAGACGAGCACTGCGATGTCGTGCACCCCTAGGCTCCAGGTTACGTTCTCGACATAGCGGGCTCTGCCTAATTTCTTGCGCTCTTGGTGTAGGTGGTAGAGTTTGCCGAGGCCTCCCTCGTCGATGAACTTCTTTATGAATTGGATCGCGGGCTGGTAAAGGAGCAGATGCCCCACCATGAGGATGCGGTTGTTTTCGAGAGCAATCGAGTGAAGTTGGCTAGCGTCTTTGCTGGAAAGTGTCATCGGCTTCTCGACGAAGACGTCTTTGCCAGCTTCGAGAAAGCGCTTTGCGATTTCGAAATGGGTGGGTGCGGGGCTGGCTATGGCGACGCCGTCTATGTTTTCGCCTAAAAGTTGTTCGTAATGATTGAGAACCTTGAGGCTTGGGTAGTCTTTGATGAGCCCATCCCGAAGAGGCGCGTCAGTCTCAGCGACGCAGTCAAGTACTCCCATGTCGTTGAAATTCTTTACGAGGTTCTTCCCCCAGTTGCCTGCTCCGATGACGGCGATTTTCATAACTAATATTTGCTTTTACTAAAGCGTTTGGCCCGTTCCTTGGGATTTCGAATCTTTGGGGCTTAGGCTTGAAAAAGATAGGTCCTAAATCCTAGGCTCAAAGGGAGAGATAAATCCTAAATCTAAGGTTCGAGATCCGAAAGGGGAAGGGAAGGAGGATCGAATGAAGAACGAGAAAGTGGAGAAGGAGAAAGTCCTAATTCTTAGTTTCGAAGGGAGAGATAAATCCTAGGCTCTAGGTTCGAAAATAGAATTGGGGAAATCTGACGGATCGAAGGGAAGATGGCGTAGCAAATCTTAAGCTTTAAATCCTAAGAAGAGGAAAGGTTTGCTGCTCAAGGAGAATAGGTCCTAAATCCGAGGTTCTGAATATTAAGTGAAAAGGTTGAAGAAGGGCCGGGTGAGATTCGAACTCACATCTACCAACATTCGCTGGCACGCTACCCGAGGCGGTATTCATTCCCGCTTACGCCACCGGCCCCTTTGGGAAAGGGCATTGCTTTTTGTGTTGGCGAGTTCTGGTCAGAGTTCGCCATTCGCTGTTAAGCATTGAAGTCAAGTGTTTCAAGGGGTGCCTTCTCTGAAGATTTCTACGAGCACGTGCCCTTGGTTCGGTAGGTCGATAACGTTTGGCATCATTTTAATAACGTATTCGATCAAAGTACGATTCTTGCAGTTGCCAGTCCTTATCCAGATTAGTTGAGGGCTGCTCTCTCGATTGCGGAGTAGACGTATGAAATCCTCGTCCTTACTGATTACTGCGTATTCGTTTTCTTCTGCGTAAGACCAAATTGCATGGTCTTCATGCGTTTTCCAGCGATAATTGTGTAGCGTGAACTACATCATACCCTTTGCGCCGCATGATTTCCGCCAGTTTTGGCGGAAGTTGGGCATCAAGCAAAAACTTCATTTGCTTAACTTGCTCTGAGGACTGGGTGGTCTGTCTGCCGAGCGGCGTATTCGAGTGTTGCTCGGATGTCTTCCGGTTCCAGCATTTCGAAATCAGCAAGAATCTCCGATTCGTTCATGCCGCCTGCTAGCATCTCTAGGATATCCTTAACTCGAATGCGCAATCCTCTTATGCAAGGCTTTCCCCCGCATTGGCTTGGATTGAAGGTGATGCGATCTTGATGCTTCATGGGTGGTGATTCTCGTCTGTTTGGGGGGAAATGGACAGCTAAAAAGGTCTGTGGTCAATTTAGTGACAAGAAAGATAGTTTGGACCTTGGATTTTGAGCCTAAGGCTTGATTGACATTTTTGGCGTGCGACTAGATGTGTAACCAGAGGCGAATTCCTGGTATCTGTTTGAAGTGCTTGTCGTAGGTTATGAGAGTGCAGCCGGTTTCTATGCATGAGCTGCCGATCCAAATGTCGTTTATAGGGATCGGAGTACTTGCTCGTTTTAGCTTATCTTGAACCTCCCCATATATATGCGCGGTTTCATTTGTGGCAGCTTGATTTCGACGGTGAGCTTGCGGGTGAATGCATCGAGTTGCGTGAGATTTTACGCGAGTTTGCCTCCTCCTCTGAATCCATAATGCAGCTCGCCAATCACAAAGTGAGAGTGTGACGGTCTCTGCGGTTGAGATTGCGTCCAATACTTTCTGGTCGCCTTGCATGAAGGCGCTGTATGCGTTCGTATCGAGCGATATGTTCGTCATCTAGCGCCCCCACTCGCTTGGATTGATTTGACGAGTGCCGGAGGTTCTTGCGTCAAAAGCCTTCCCTTCCTCTTTCGACCAAGTCCCAAATAGGTCTTTGAAATCATTTCTGTGATCAATCGGGGCTGGCTTGTTTAGACCTAGAGCTGATCTGAGAATGGATTTGATGGTGCGATTGAGCGAGGCTCCTTCTCGCTTGGCCCGTTCTTCAAGCGATTTGGCTAGATCGGGATCGAGCTTATGGATGGTGATTGATTTCATGGTTCATTATTGAACTAAAATTAGAACTAAGCCAAAACTGCGGAGAGGATCGTGAGATCGGTGGAGGTCTTGGTATGTTTTGCTTCTCTAATTCGAAGGTGCTCTAGGGCAAATGGCATATTAGTGATCTCGTTTGGCTATTGAGAATTGGCGCAAAAGTATCTCTGCGTCCAGAGTATGTGAGTCCGAGCGGTCAGGTGCTTGGGTCTTTTTTGGAGCATGAACTGATCGCGCTTCTATATTGCTAGCCCGGTTTTTTTGGATTTCGAATCTTTGGGACCTAGGAATTTGCTGACGATGGGGAGGAGCAGGTCGGCTTTTTTGCCCCAGGCTTCTATGTTCTCGAGTTTGGATTTGAGGGGGGCGAGTTCGGATGAGGTGTATTGGTTTTTTAAGGATTTGAGGCGCTCGGTTCCGTCTTTTAACTGGGGCTTGAATCTCTCTTTGATGAAGCCGTCAGCGATGACACGAAGGCTTGTTTCGGCGGTGTAGTGGTCTCTGCGGTCGCCGGGGAGATAGGTGGTGTTTAGGGCGTTGATGCTCTTGAGAAATCGGATACCTTGGCTGGCGGAGCCTTTGCTGATCTGCAGTTTTTCGATGACGTCGTCGAGGGCGAGCGGGTTGTCGGAGGCGAAGAAAAGCCCGTAGATCTCGCCGTAGGATCTGGGCAGGCCGATGGCTTGGGCGGCATTGACGAAGAACGAGATCAGTTCCCGTTCTAAGTCGGTGAACACTGCTTGTGCTTCGTTTGTCATTCTATTTCCTCGCAGGAGATTGGGTCAGCAGATGGGCACTTGAAGAGTTCCAACTGGGACTATTGGCAGCAAGAAAGGCACATTTGATCGGATTCTGCCCTCTCGAAAATTCGCGAACCGTAGAATTTCAATCCGCTATTAGTTGATCGAAGATCAGTACCGACACGCTGCCGCCATTTGCCGGTCAGTGGATCCTGAAGCAACTATCAGCGGAAATGTCGGCCTGTAGGCCCTTTCACCTAAGGGGCGGATCAATTTGTTCAATAAAAAATGAACAATATGAATTCTTAGACGTGTTTTTTACGTTTGTGCCGTCGGCGATTTGTAATTCGTGGTGGGGTCTGATTGTCAGCGTCGGGACTTTACTCCGATCAATTGTGAGTATCCGCAAACTGGGTTGAATCGCTAAATGACAAATCCTGTTTTGTCATGAGTTCAGCTATTGCTAGCGGAAAGTTGTTTCGAAGACTGGCTGAGACTTTCAATGGAAGGAGAAACTGAGAATTTTATTCGACAGAGGGCTCGTTCGCTTCTTCTTGGAGAACGATGAGAATTCTGATCACTGGAGTCGCCGGGTACATCGGATCGAATTTAGCGCTTCGCTTGAAGGGTCGCGGGTTTGATGTGTTTTGGGTCGACGGATTCTTGGACTACTACGATCCTGCGATTAAGCGGGGTACGGAAGCGGTGCTGAAGGCGGAAGGGATCGAAACGATCGAGTTAGATTTGACTGAGGATTCTTTGAAGGCCGTATTGGAAGGAGTGGATGCAGTTGTGCATCTCGCGGCTCAGCCGGGGATTTCTCCAATAACGCCTTGGGAAGATTATCACCGTAACAATATTGTTGCGACACATCGTCTGGTGGAGGCCGCCAAGGCATCGAGGGGTATGAAGATGTTTGTGAATGTTGCCTCGTCTTCTTGCTATGGTATCCAAGCCACGGACACGGAGGATGCGGTTGTGAAACCGGCGTCTTGGTACGGTGAGACTAAGTTGGCGGCGGAGCAGGAGGTGATGGCGGCCCAGCGCAGTTCAGGATTTCCGGCCTGTTCGTTGCGGTTGTTTTCGGTTTATGGGGAGCGGGAGCGGCCGGAGAAATTGTTCCCCAAGTTGATCCGATCGATCGCGGATGATCTGGAATTCCCGCTGTTCGAGGGAAGCTTGGAGCATCGGCGCTCGTTCACTTACGTGGGCGATATTTGCGAGGGGATTCTCGCGACGATCGAAAATTGGGACAAGGCCGAGGGAGAGATTTTCAACTTGGGTACCGACCAGTGCTTCACGACAGGGGAGGCGATCGAGACGGTCGAGGAGATCATGGGGAAGAAGGCGAAGTTGAAGATCGTGCCTTCTCGTCCGGGAGACCAGAAGGCGACGCACGCGAACATCGACAAAATTCGCTCGACTCTCGGCTGGGAACCGAAAACGGCTTTGCGAGAAGGCTTAGGAAGAATGATCGATTGGTATCAAAGCGAGGTGCACGGGTAAATCGATTTGAAGTGAACCCGGTCAATTCGCGAATCTAAAATCCGGCCGGGCAAAGTGACGATGGCGTAGCAGATTTTAGGTTTAAGACCCGAAGCGTTTGGATCTAGGATTTTGAGCCTTGGATTTATGATCCAGATTTGCTCGCTGACCAGAGGGTTTTGCGCTTCGTACTAATGGCGTGGGGAAGAATCTCAAACTACGAGCTAAGACCGGGTGCACCGCGGTACTCATAGCCTGCGCGGCGACGTTTCCGCTCGTTTCGAACGCCCTCGCCAATCCGGTGTTCGAATCCGTATTCGACGCGGTTTGGGCCGAGATCAACACGAGTTATTACGATGCCGAGTTCGGGGGGAAGGACTGGGAGGCGATCGGCGAGAAGTATCGGGCTCGTCTGTCCTTGGTCGACGAGAGCGAAGCTTTCGACGCGCTTCTGAACGAAATGCTGCGCGAGTTGGGGGATTCGCATTTCTCGATCGCGTCGCCTGCTTATAATGAATTGCTGCCTTCCTCCTGGCAGGGAGGCGAGTCGGGGTTGGCCTTGTCGATCATCGGGGATAGGGCGATTGTCGCGCGCGTAGCAGGCGAAAGCCCGGCAGCGAAAGCGGGCCTGAAAGCCGGCTTCCGAATCATCTCGGTAAACGGTAAGAAGGTCGCGGATCTAAGGGAGTCTGTAATCGAAGCGGGTCTTTTCGAAAACGTGATCCCCTACTATTGGAGCAAGTCGATTGAGAATCGCTTGTATGGTCCGCCCGAAAAGCCGATCGAGGTCGTGGCCAAGTCGAGCCCGCTCGGACGCGAGAAGCGTTACTCGTTCAAGCTCCGTCCATACGAAGGACTGATGTCGGCGACGCTCGGCAATTTCGGGCCAATGCCCATGGAAATGGAAACGCGTCTCCTTGACGGAGGGATCGCCTATCTGCGTTTCGATCTTTGGTTTCCGGGATTGATGGAAGACATGAGGTCGTACATTCGATCGCTCGATGGCGATGTTCGCGGATTGATTATCGATATTCGCGGCAATCCAGGCGGTATTGGATTAATGGCGACAGGGCTCGCAGGGATGCTGGTCGACGAAGAGTTTCGAATGGGTGCGATGCGAATGCGGCGCGGGCACTTGAACTACAATGTCTACCCTCAGAAGGGCGCGTTTCTCGGACCCGTCGCGATTTTGATCGATGGCAACTCTATTTCGACGAGCGAGATTTTCGCCGCGGGCATGCAGGAGACCAAGCGCGCCCGCGTTTTCGGATCGACGAGCGCTGGAGCGGCTCTGCCGTCTGTATTCAAAAAATTGCCCAATCGCTATTATCTCCAAATGGCGATCGCCGACTATGAGACGAACGGCGGCTCTAGAATCGAGAGCGTGGGCGTGGTTCCAGACGAGAAGGTTGCCTTGTCGCCAGCGAAGCTACGAAAGGGCGAAGACACGGTTATCGCAGTAGCCCGCAAATGGATCTTGCGACAAGACTGAGTTCGCGCGATGGTGCTCCTATGAAATCAATCCGACTTCCCAGCCCAATTGCGGCGCTGTTCGTCCTCGTATTATCAGCCGCCGCGCAAGCGGAAATCGATTCTAAAGCCCAGGAGGTATTCGACCGATACGCGGAAGCGCTAGGCGGCCATGAGGCCTACGACAAAATCGAAACCGCTCGAATGCGAATGTCGATGGAGATGCCGGCAATGGGAATGAAGATGCAGATGAACGTGACGTACAAGAAGCCGGACAAGATTCGAATTAATGTCGAGATTCCTGGCATGGGCTCCACCAGCCAGGGTTTCGATGGAGAAAAAGGATGGTCTATCGATCCGATGCAGGGACGCCGCGAACTCGTTGGTTCGGAACTAGAAAAGATGAAGGAAGACTCTGACTTTCAAGAAGGGCTCAAGTTAGCGGAGAAGTACGAATCGGCCACCGTAACCGGGACGACCGAGGACGAGCTGATCATCGTTACCGGCACGTCGAGGGATACTGGGGCTGAGGAGACGCTCTACTTCGAGGGCGAAACGGGCTTGCTGAAAATGAGCGAGACTTTGGAATCCATGGGGCCTCAGGGCGAAATGCCCGTTAACACTAGATACATGGCTTACACGGCCTTTGGCGATCTGCTCATCCCAGCCCATCTCGAGGCGGACATGATGGGCATGAGCATGGGGATAAAGATTGAGAGCTTCGAGCCCAACGTCGAGGTCGACGAAGCGATCTTCACAATGCCCGAATGAACGCGGCGTCCTTAGCAAACTCCTTTACCTGACCCTAAATTTGGTTCAACCTGCCAGCCTTCTTTTTCGTCAACCTTTCAACTAGCCCGATTATGAAAACTATTCTTTCCCTACTGATACTCTCGATCGTCACCATGCCGCTGTTCGCGGCGGACACGCTGCCCAAAGCCTCGTCGCCAAAAGGGGCGAAGGCTTACATCATCTGGCCGAAGGATGGCGGCTCGGTTAAGTCGCCGGTCACGATCCGATTTGGGCTTAAAGGCATGGGGATAGCGCCAGCCGGTGTGGACATTCCGGATACAGGGCATCATCACCTGCTCATCGACATGGCCGAGCTGCCAGATCTGGATCTGCCGCTTCCGGCGAGCGAGAATCTTGTGCATTTCGGCAAGGGCCAAACGGAAACCTCGCTCGAACTCGCCCCCGGAGAGCACACGCTTCAACTCGTATTGGGAGATAAGATACACTTGCCCCATTCGCCAGCGGTCATTTCCAAGAAGATAACGTTCACGGTTAAGTAGAGCTACAACCTGGTATCTAAAGGTAGGACTGACTATCCTTTGTCAGCCGTGGTAGAAAAACCTCTGTTGCGGCTGCTTAAGGATAAGCAGCCCTACCATCGGCAAACTTATAGAAACAGACCTGGGTTCAATTCGCCCGTAAAATTACGGGCTTGAATTATTACCGGACCTATCTCTTGATGATGGCCTTTCTTTGGCCAACGGTAATCCTCTTCTGTTTAAACCGCGAGCTTGTCGCTGGCTTTATCCCTCAACCCCCATCACCTCAACTCATGGATACAGACAACCCCAACTCTGAAAACGACGCGAATGCAGAGGAACAGCTTCCTCCCGCTCCAATCTCGGCAAGAGCCGCTGAGGCCGGAGCGGTCCCAAGCCCCAGTTCAGTGCCCTTCGAATTCTCGGGAGACACGGGCGAGTATTTTAAAATTTGGATAGTCAATCTTCTGCTGTCGGTCGTCACGCTCGGCTTCTACTGGCCCTGGGCGACTGTTCGCTCGCGACGCTATTTGTATGCGAACACTCGTTTAGACGGGCATGCGTTCGATTATTTGGCAAAGCCGAAAAGCCTGCTGATTGGCTATATAGTCGTGCTGTTCTTTTTCGCGCTGTATGTGATAGCGGGCATTTTTAACCCACTTTTCGTCTATCCGGTGTTGCTTGTATATGGCATTGCGGCTCCGTGGATGATCTTCAAAGCTCTCCGGTTCCGGTCGCGGAATACGGCGTATCGAAATATTAGATTCAAATTTTCAGGCCATTTGAGCGATTCCTATGCGACTTTTTTGGGATGGGCGATATTGGTGCCGTTCACGTTTGGATTGATCATCCCTTACTGGGAGATGAAGAAGAAGGAGTATTTCTTCGACAACCTTCAGTTCGGGAAAACCTATTTCAATTTCAAAGCGAAACCGGGCGAGTACTATAAATACTATCTACTGTTCTTCGCGATCGGGATGGGCCTTTATTTCATCCTCCTCTTTTTGATATTCGGCGGCATGGCGATTTTTGGCGATGGATTTGGGGCGATGCAATTTAACGCTGCTGACGAAACGTTTTCCACGGGAATAGTCATAGGAATGGCAATTGCATATATTGTCGTTATCGCGGCTATGGTAATTTTCCAGCAGGGGCTCTGGCTGAAGCTCTTCAACTATAATATGTCGGTTTGGTCGATGGGCAAATTCCGATTCGAATCGCGGATGCAGTTTTGGACGTTCATTGGGATCGCGGTTACTAACCTTTTCGCGAGTATATTCACATTGGGGATGCTTATTCCTTGGGCTCAGATACGGATGACGAAATACCGTCTCGAGAACATGTACGTACTCGCTCCGGGCGGGGACATGGGCGAGCATTTCGAAGCGGAGTCTGAAGAGGAAGGCGCTTTTGGCGAAGCGGCGACGGATTTCATGGATTTCGAAGTTGGACTGTGATCGAACTAGAAGGCATTCTCTATATCTCTGGATCCTCGCAGTCGTTCGATGCGAGTGTGAGTGTGTCTGAATCCGGGACGTTCGTCATTCAATTCGAGAATGATTCGATAACGTATTCATCGTCTCAATATGAGATCGAGCCGAAGCTTGGTCTCTCGGATCGAGTCGTTCGATTTTCGGACGGAACTCGTTTTGAAACGAAGGACCATGAAGCTTTCTCGAATTACGAGGAAACGATTCAAAGTGGCGGATTCTTCCGATTCGTTGATTGGATGGAGTCCCGTTGGCCGGTTGCTCTGGGCAGCATTGTTGGAGTCGTAGCGTTTGTGTTCGTATTTCTTGAATACGGGATGCCCGTGGTCGCGGAATACGTGGCTTTCGAGGTGCCGCAGGCCGTTCGGCGAGCGCTGTCGGAGAGAAGTCTCGACTCGATCGAGCAGTACGGGCTCTTAGAGGAAAGCTACTCGATGAAGCTCAATCGCAAGAGCACTGCGGCGTTCGAAAGGGCGCTGGCCTTGGCCGAGCGAGAGGTCGATCACGGATTCGAGTACGAGCTCCGTGTATTCAAAGCTCCAAGCATCGGTCCCAACGCCTTCGCATTGCCCTCTGGAATTGTCGTGGCGACGGAGGAATTTGTCGAGCTCTGCGAAAACGAAGAGCAAGCGGTCGCGGTGTTTCTCCACGAGATCGCTCATGTCGAGTTGCAACATGGGATTCGATCGCTCATTCAGGACGCGGGCGTATTTCTGATGGCGTCGCTCGCTCTCGGCGATCTGTCTTCTCTGGGCGGCATGGCGGCATCGTTGCCGGCGCTCGCTCTCGAGTCGCGCTATTCGCAAAGCTTCGAGTCGGAGGCAGACCTCTATGCGGGGCGCATTCTCGAAGAGAACGGGATTGGAGCAGAAGCCATGAAGGATATTCTAATATTGCTGCACCAAGGCGCCCCGGACATCGAGTTCGCCCAGTTTCTCTCAACTCATCCGGGACTTAAGAAACGTATTGAAGCGTTGGATGCTATAGGGACTGTTGAATAAGCCAGTTCAGCGAATCGTTGGAACGGAACGGCGCCCGTTCACTACCCTGAAATTCATTTCAAATAGGTAGCG
>JAJFLS010000702.1 GCA_021772595.1 Opitutales bacterium | reverse complement strand
TGGGACTCGTAATCCTTGAGGCATCTTAACGCGGGTCTGCTGAGCAAGAGTATCGCGACGATATTGAGCCATGCCATAAGGCCGACTCCGATGTCGCCCAGACCCCACGCGAGTGAAGCGCTCCGTATCGATCCAGAGAATACAACTCCGAGAAATAGAATCCTCACGATGAAAATCACTTTTACGCGGACTGCATGCGTCTTCCAGAGATAGGCTACGTTGGTCTCCGTGTAATAATAGTAGGCCATTAGTGTAGTGAACGCGAAAAAGAAAAGGGCGATAGCGACAAAGGCGCTTCCAAATCCAGGCAGCAGTGAATCGACCGCGGCCTGGGTGAAGGCGGGGCCCGTTTCGACTCCGGGCAGATTTTCGACAATGAAACCGCCACCGGGATCAGAAACATTGTAGGCTCCCGTGATGAGGATCATAACGGCAGTCGCTGTACAAACGAACCACGTGTCGAAGTAGACCGAGAACGCCTGTACGAGTCCCTGCTTGGCAGGGTGGCTCACTTCCGCGGTCGCGGCTGCCATGGGCCCGGTTCCTTGTCCGGCTTCATTGGAGTAGATGCCCCGCTTAACGCCCCAGGCGATGGCCATGCCCAGCATGCCTCCAAACGCGGGCTCGGCAGCAAATGCGCTCTTGAAAATGAGAGCGAAAACTTCAGGGAGTTTCGAGATGTTGGCGACGATAACGCCGGTCGCTATCAGGATGTAGCCCACTGCCATTAAGGGGATGAGCCACTGCGCCACGTGCCCGATGCGCTTGAATCCTCCGAATATGATAAAACCAAGGAGTGTTATGATGAGCAGGCCGCTCCAAACAGGATCGATTTCAAAAGCGTTGTTGATGGCGCTCCCGATGCTGTTCGATTGGATTCCGGGAAGGAATAGACCGGTTCCCAAAATGGTGGATACAGCAAAGAGAACTGCGTACCATTTTTGCTTGAGGCCTTTTTCGATGTAGTGGGCTGGTCCCCCGCGGTACTGGCCGTCGGTTTCGACCTTGTAGATTTGGGCGAGCGTCGATTCGACGAAAGCGGATCCAGCTCCCAGAAAGGCGATTGTCCACATCCAGAAAACCGCTCCCGGGCCGCCGATGGCGATTGCAGTTGCGACTCCCGCGATGTTGCCGGTCCCCACGCGTCCGGAGACTGCCAGGGCGAAGGCTTGAAAGGAGGAAAGCCCCTTCGCGGATTCTCCTCCAGTGAACAAGTACCGCGCCATATCCTTGATGTGGCGGACCTGGAGAAACCGCGTTGCGATCGAGAAATAGAGACCGGTTCCAAGGCAAAGGCCAACGAGCCAATTGCTCCAGATGTACTTGTTTAATATTGCTACTAGTTCTTCCAAGGGAGAGGGGGTGTGGGTTTGCTAATCGAGGTGAGAGTTGAGGAGGGAGGCTGAGGAAGGGGCTGGTATTTTCAATCACGAAAACGAGAAGAGTACGAAAGGTGTGCGTTTAAAGGTGCCACTTCGTCATCATCTTTGTCCTTGTCATCGTCTTGATCTGAAGCGTTGGACAAAGACAAAGACGAAGATGAAGACAATGACGATGATACCGCACAGGGTGATGGGAATAATCGCCCCTGGAAGAAAGCCGCTCCTACGATCTGGACGCGATCAGAGAATCCGAATTCGTACCGTACAATCCGATTTCGTCTTGTCGGTAGGGTGAGCAGGCGCTAGCGTTTTCGGTCTATGTCGTCTGCATCAATAATCGAGGGACCTTCTATCAAAACAACGACCGTCGGGTCGTTTTCGCCAATCGATTGGCTGTATACGCTGCCGAGCGAGCAAACCGTTTTGGACGCCACGCGTGTCGTAGTTGGCTTGCAGCGCGATGCGGGAATCGATCTGCCTACCGATGGCGAGCTCTATCGCTACGATCTCAATCATCCGGATACGAACGGAATGATCGAGTATTTCATTTCTCGTATCGGCGGAATAAAAACGGAGATTGGAATTAGCGACGCGAAGGCGTTTTCTCAAAAGCACGAGATGGCCTTTCGCCGGAAACCGGCCGGCATTGTAACGGAAGCTTTGGGCGAAGGATCGCTGGATTTATTCGAAGCGTGCTCGCAGTCCGCATCGGTCGCGGGCGGGCCGATGAAGTTCACTTTGACGAGCCCTTACATGCTTGCCCGCACGTTGTTGGATAACCACTACGGGAATCTCGAAGACCTCACTTTGGCGATCGCGGATGTGATGGCGGAGCAAGTTTCGGAATTGCCGTGCGCTTGCGTTCAGGTCGACGAGGCCAACGTGCCCGGCAGCCCGGAGAACGCTCCTTTGGCGGCGGAGGCGATCAATCGGATTCTTGACAAAGTGAAGGTAGAGAAGGCCGTGCATTTTTGTTTTGGCAACTACGGCGGCCAGACGATTCAGTCGGGCGAGTGGAGACCGCTATTGGATTTTCTGAACAGTCTACATACGGATCATCTTGTGATGGAGTTCGCTCATCGTCCGGATGCCGATCTCGATGTTTTGAAGGAGATCGATCAGCGCATTAAGCTCGGTATCGGTGTCATCGATATCAAGGTGAACCATGTTGAGAGTCCCGAAGAAGTCGCGCGTCGTATCGAGATGGCGGATGCGAAGGCGGGTCCCGATCGAATCGGCTGGGTTCACCCGGATTGCGGGTTTTGGATGCTGAAGCGCTCGATAGCCGAGCGGAAAATCGAAGCGCTCGTTAAAGGGCGGGATTTGTTTCTGGGGGTTGGGTGATAAGCTTCAGTCTTTGTCTTCGTCATAGTCTTAATCTCGATCGGGAGACGAGGACGAAGATTAAGACAATGACGAAGATGGAATTATCCACGCCGCGTGCGCGCCGTAGCTACGTCGAGAATTCGGCGTGGGAGGTAGCTCAGCTTTTTTGACATCCTGTTGGAATTGCCTCGATACGGTTGGAATCTGATCGTATTTGTTTCTTCTGACTTTATGGGCGAATCGATTCAGGTAGTTGAGTTTTGCTTTCATCATCGATGGATGGAGACGCGTTTCCCGTTTCAATATGGGATCGCGAGTATGACGCGTTTGCCGCATTTGTTTCTGCGATTGCAGCTATCTGTAAACGGCCAACGCGTCGAAGGGCTCAGTTCGGAAGGGCTCCCCCCGAAGTGGTTCACGAAAAATCCTAAGATGCGCTTCGAAGAGGATCTGCCGGAAATGCTCGAAGCGATCGATCACGCGGTTCGTGGAGCGATCGAATTGGGAGAAAGCGCTTCGGTCTTTCAGCTATGGCATTCGCTTTACGCGATTCAGTCCGAATGGGCGGAGGCGAATGGCGTTCCTTCCTTGCTGGCACACTTGGGGACGAGTTTGGTTGAGCGCGCACTGATCGATGGGTTTTGCCGTTCGAAGGAAAAGGCGTTTGGCGACATGCTTCGAGGTGATGAGCTAGGCGTGATTCTCGGGCTGATTCATCCAGAGCTTGCGGACCGGCGACCTTCGGAGTTTCTGCTGAATCGTTCCCTCGATCACGTTGCAATCCGCCATACGATTGGACTAGGGGATCCGTTGCAGTCGAGCGATGTGGCGGTTGAGGAAACAATCGATGACGGGCTTCCTCATTCGCTGGAAGCTTCGATTCAACGCTACGGGCTAGGCTTCTTCAAAGTAAAGGTATGCGGAAATTTGGATACGGACATACCGCGCTTGAAACGAATTGCGACGCTCTTAGATGAACAGGTTCCGGGGTATAGAATCACCTTGGACGGGAATGAGCAATTTCGGGACATCGGGAGTTTTAAGGAACAATGGCAGGTGTATTTAGAAACGCCTGAATTATCTAGGATGCTGGATTCGGAGCATCTGATTTTCGTGGAGCAGCCACTGCATCGAGACTTCGCATTGTTGGACACTGTTCGCGAGGAACTGGACGCGTGGCCGGATGCTCCGCCAATGATCATCGACGAATCGGATGCGGAGTTGTCGAGCTTTCCTCGGGCGTTGAAACTTGGATACCGAGGTACGAGTCACAAGAATTGCAAAGGGATCTTCAAGGGGATTGCCAATCGCTGTTTACTGGAATGGAAGCGCCAGCAATCGCCGGAAAGCGGACCTTGGCTGATGAGCGGCGAGGACTTGGCGAATGTCGGCCCGGTCGCGTTGCTAAACGATCTTGCAGTGATGGCGACCTTGGGGATCGAGCATGTAGTGCGGAATGGGCATCACTATTTCGCGGGTCTGAGCATGTATCCGGAATCACTTCAGCGCGAAATCCGGGAATTGCATCCGGATCTTTATGAGGCGTCCAAGAGAGGATTTGCGACGCTCAAGATTGCTGATGGAGAGGTTCGATTGGGCTCTGTAAACGCGGCGCCGTTCGGGTGCGGATTGTCGGATTGGGGGGAGTTGGGCGATCCGGGATTGCCGGAGGTGTCAGATTGAGTCGGTGGCGATGGTTCGTCGAGTGTAGGAGCCTGCTTGCAGGCGATTGTTTCCCAGGACAATGGCGAAGATTATCGCCTGCAAGCAGGCTCCTACATTTAGAAAGGTGTTCAAGCTGAGGGGGGATGAGGTGAGCCAACCTTTACGGTAACCCAGAAAAGGCGTTGAAACCTCGATGCAACTGGAGACAAAGGATTGCGATAGATTTAGCGTTATGAGTACACGATTTAAACCAGGCTTAGTTTCCATTACTTTCCGTGAACTGTCGATCAAGCAAATCGTAGCGATCGTGGCAGAGGCGGGGCTGAAGGGAATCGAATGGGGCGGTGATGTTCAGGTGCCGCATGGAGATCTCTCGATAGCGGAAACAGCGAAAAGACTGACTTTGGAGGCCGGATTGGAAGTGTCTGCCTATGGGTCCTATTATCGCTTCGATGATTGCGATGCGAACGCTGAGGAGAAGGGGCCGGATATCGAGGCGGTTCTCGATTCGGCGGAAGCGCTGGGAGCTCCAACGATAAGGGTGTGGGTAGGTCGAAAAGGCTCGGCGGAAGCATCCGATAATTGGAGACAGGCGGTGATTGAACGCACTCAAGAGATAGCGGAAAAAGCGGCAGCGCGAGGCATGCGAATCGACTTCGAATATCACAGCAATACGTTGACCGATACGAGTGAATCGACGAGGCGCCTGCTTGAAGAGATTGCGCATCCAGCGGTGGGGACCTTTTGGCAGCCGCCACTTCTCATGAGTCACGAGGATCGCTTGGCGGGATTGAAGTCGGTGATTAGTCGAGTTACTAATATTCACTGTAATTTCTTTGGCCAGAATGACTGGCCGAATAGACTGGCGCTTTCTGAAGGAGAAGCGGATTGGAGTGACTATTTGCGGGCGCTGGAGGAGAATGGGCGCGAGCATTGGATTAGCATTGAGCATGTTAAGGACGACTCTGTGGAGAGTTTCAAGAAGGACGCCGCAACGCTGGTCCAATGGCTTTCAGCTATGGCTTGAGGTAACTCGCGAAAACGTAGATCGTATACATCGTGACTACACTCGCCCAGCAATTACAGCTTCCTTGTCCGATGGAAGCGATCGATGTGTTTCTCTCAGTTCCTCAAGAAGGGGCGCTTCAAGCGCTGCGCGAATTAGAAGGCGATTTCCTCGTGCTCGGCGCCGGCGGGAAAATGGGTTTGCATCTCTGTCTGATGTTGAGGCAAGCATGCGACACGCTGGGAAAGTCGAATACAGTTTGGGCGGCTTCGAGATTCCAGGGCTTAAACAGTGCCGATCCTTACGAATCGAACGGCGTCAAAACTCTAGCGGGCGATTTTCGGGACGACGCATTTGTCGAAACGCTGCCTTTGTGCCCGACGGTGTTTTATTTGGTCGGAGCGAAGTTTGGCACGACGGGAAATCCCGATTTACTGCGCGAGATCAATGTCGAGGTGTCGGCGCGGATCGCTTCTCGTTTTCGAGCTTCCAAGATCATCGCGTTTTCTACAGGTTGTGTCTACTCCTACGCGTCGCCCGGGTCGGGCGGATCGAACGAGGAATCTCTAACGGATCCGATTGGTGAATACGCTCAATCCTGCTTGGAAAGAGAAAAGCGATTCGAGGCAATTTCGGTAGAGCACGGAACGCAGGTGTCGCTCATCCGCCTGAATTATTCGGTGGAATTCCGATACGGTGTATTGGTGGATATCGGACAAAAGGTGATGGACGATGAGCCGATCGATGTAACGATGGGGTACTTTAATTTGATATGGCAGAATGACGCCTTGAACCAAATCGTCCAAACACTCGACTATGCCGGTTCGCCCGCTCGACCGATCAATATCACGGGCGCCGATATCGTGAGCATTCGCTCTATCGCCCAGCGATTCGGGAAGCTGTTCGGAAAGGCTCCACGGTTTACCGGCGAAGAAGAGGCCACTATGTGGGTCAGCAATGCGTCGCGCTCGCACAAGCTCTACGGCAAACCCTCGGTGGAACTCGGCACAATGATCGAGTGGACTGCGGCTTGGCTGGCTCAAGAAGGACGAACCTATGGAAAGCCCACCGGATTCGAGAAGCGAGATGGGAAATTTTGAGAGACTGTCCAAAAAATCAATAATCAATTGCCCACGAAGTTCACGAATCATCACGAAGGCTTTAGTCGGTAGGGGGCGTCGCTTGCGCCGACCGCAGAAGCATTAATCCCGTGTCGAAAAACATTACACTATTGATCAAGCCAATGGTAGGGCTGGAATAAAAGCGAAAATTGTAAGCCTTCGTGACCTCTGTGTACTTCGTGGGCGTTATAGAGATGTATAATTAATATTATGGATACGAAACCATTTCCACCAGAATCGATTCGAGATCGTCTTATGAGCGGTGTCGTGATCCCCGCTCACCCGCTAGCTTTGACGCAGGAACGGAAACTGGACGAGAGACGCCAGCGAGCATTGACGCGCTACTATGCTGAATCGGGAGCAGGCGGCATTGCGGTGGGCGTACACACGACTCAGTTTGAAATTCGCGATCCCCAAATCGGACTCTACGAGCCAGTCCTTGCGTTGGCGGCGGAGACGATGAAAGATGCGGAAGCGGATACTGGAACAGAACTGATTAAAGTTGCGGGCATCGTTGGAGACACGGCTCAAGCGGTAGCCGAAGCGGAATGCGCCGCGGGGCTTGGCTATCACATCGGGCTAGTCGGTTTGGGCGCGTTGAAAACGGCGAGCAACGAAGAGCTCATCGCTCATCTTGAAACGGTTTCGCAAGTGATCCCGGTATTCGGCTTCTACTTGCAGCCCTCGGTTGGGGGGCGGAAATTGGATTACGATTTCTGGCGATCCGCGATGGGTATCGAGAATCTGATTGCGATCAAAACGGCGCCGTTTAATCGCTACGACACGCTCGATGTTTTGCGAGCGGTATCGGAAGGAGGTCGTACGGACAGTCTCGCGATGTATACGGGAAACGACGACAACATCCTTTTGGATCTACTTACGCCGGTTCGCTTCAGCGAAAGCGAGGAAGAGCCGGAAGTTTGCTTTCGAGGCGGCTTGCTTGGCCAATGGGCGGTATGGACGCAACAAGCGGTCAAGGATTTGGAAGTGGTTAAGGAAGTTCGGAAGAGCGGCGGACCGGTTCCAATTTCTCTGCTGACTCGTGCCCAGCAGCTCACCGATGCCAACGCGGCGATTTTTGATGTGGCCAATGGATTCTCCGGCTGCATCCCAGGTATCCATGAAATCCTTCGCCGCCAAGGATTACTTGAAAACATTTGGACGTTGAATCCAGACGAAATTCTTTCACAAGGCCAATCGGAAGAGCTCGATCGCGTGTGTCGCGCTTATCCAAGTTTGACCGACGACGCGTTCGTGAAAGAGAACTTGGATCGCTGGCTTCGGTAATTGTTATCGGAAAGGTAGGGACCGACATGCCAGGCGGTCCGCAATGTTTTAACAAGACTCGACTAACGCGGTCTGCCTGGCAGCCAGGCCCTACCTTTTTGAGTACTCTCTAAGCGATTTGCACCTTTGGGATCATTCGATCGGTGGTGAGGGTGGCCCTCAGTTTTCCGGCTTTGATTTTCCATCCTTGGTCGGTGGCTTGGGCGCGAAGATTGGGCGTTTTACTGGATCTGCCGGGAGAACTGGCCAACATTGTGATGATCTCGTGGTGGATGGATTCTCCCGATCCGATTTCGATGTAGGGGAATTCTCCGTAACTCTCGGGGAGGTCTAGTTTTGACTGGGAGACTTTGACGTCGGAGCGCGATACGACTTTGCCGTGAAGGGTGGCGTTGGGGCGCGTGATTGAAAAGCTGTCTCGATTGGTTTTCAATTCGGCGGCGTTGTCACGGTTGTCGGGGAAGAACCTCAGATCGACGCGTTGCGGCTCGTAGCGGAGTCGTATTTGATCGAGCACGACGATGATGTCGGGCTTCGCGAATAGGACTGTGCGAATGACTTTAAAGATGCGTTCGTTGACGCCTTGGTAGGCAGCGGTGGCGTCGCTGGACCACCAAGTGGTGTCTCCAACGACTTCATACTGATTGACGCTAGCGTAAGAACGACTGTCGTTCGTTCCTTCGATGCCGTTGTGGTATTGGTGGCCATTTCCGTTCACGAGGACGGAGTTGTGAGCTTCGGTGAGTCGAAGCAGCCAATGAGGATCGCGCCGATCGTAGGCGGCTCCGAAGGAGTCGTTGAGCAGGCGTTCTCCGTAGACCTTGTAGATGAAATGGTTGCGGTCGGCGTGTTCGTGATTGGCGGGGCCTCCGCTTTTGAAGGCGAGGACGGCGTCGTTTGGCTTCCACCCGCTGCGGCAGATCACCCAGTCCAAATCGTTGTGAACGTTTTTTAGGGCGGGCGGCGGCTTCATCGATTTGCGCTTGGGCTCGTACCAGAGGAAGTCGAGAAAATGGTAGGGGACGGAGGCGTGTTCGGCGGCGTATTGGGCGAGCGGGCTGTCGAGGTTGCGGGCGATCCAGGAAGGAGCGCCGGGGTAGACAGTTCGTTTGGAGTCGCTGAAGTTTACGATGTCGGGCGTCCCATCGGCTTGCAGGCCCGCTTGAACGCTTAAGATGTGTTCAATGATCCCTTCGAAGTTGGCTTCCTTGCTCCAGTCGATATCGCCGATGCAGCGTTGATGCGCTTCGCAGAAACTCAAAGTCGTGCGAAGCGTGTATCCGGCGTAGCTGATCCCTTCGAAGTAGCTGCCGTCTGGTGTGAATAGATCCAATACGCGCCGCGTGCTGTCGATTGCGGTTTGAAGCCAAAGTTCGGCTCGATCGTCGTGACCACGTAGCGCGATCGCCGCGATTCCCAGCGAGCTGGTGGGGTCGGCTCGGAGGTTATTTGCACCGAGAATTTCGGGCCATCGATTCATTTCGATGTCGTAGTAGTCGGCATGCCGCTCGTTGAATCCCCATCCTTTTACGGTATCGGGATTGTCCATACCGTTGACGGCGCGATAGCAGGGGAGGCCGCCTTTTTCGGCGATTGTGTCGAGCATGCGACGGTCTAGGTCTTCGTCGATCGAATCCGCAAGAACTTCGCGAGCGAACAGGAGCCGAGCGGTCGCCAGTGAGCCTCGCTGAAGGGCGATTACATCGTCCGGGCCATCGAGGAAGTAGTCCCAGTGAGGGATCTTCAAGAATCGCTCGATGCCCGCCAGCAAGGAATCGAGCCGCTCTTGGCTGGGAGTGACCAGTTGAACGAATGTGCTCTCGGTCAGCTCTTCGTATGCAGCGGCGTATTCGCGAATGATGTCGCCCGTTTTATCGAACGCGTCCAGTTTAGTGGACAGCTCGCTGGGGTCGTGGCTTGACCATTTCTGAAAGAGAGGACCCAGGAAATCCGTTTTAGTATTCGCCCGAATTCGTGAGATTTCGTCGAGGTCGAAAAACAGCCGAGCGTTTTTCGGATCGCGGTTTTTCCTTAAGGCCCCGCTCATCGAGGGTCCTAGGGCGGTCAAGAGACTCGTGGTTGCGCCAAGGTAGCAAAATTCGCGTCGATTCATGATTTTGTTTGGTTTTGGATGTGATGATTTCGTTCGTATCGGGAAACGGCTTTTAGAACGGAAACGCCAATGCCGATTGCCAGCAGTCCGGCGATTGTATTGAGCCAGCCGCTACGATCGAGGGTTACGAATGTGATTGGGATTACGATGATCCCGATAATAATTCCAAGCCAGCCCATCAGGCGGTAGGCCTGAAGGCCTTCGCTGCCGATCTTGGTGTCGGGATCGGAATAGGCTGGCGTTTTGAGGTCTTTCTCGAAGCTCTCGATCGACTCCTTGAAAGCGCCTTCGC
>JAJFLS010000701.1 GCA_021772595.1 Opitutales bacterium | reverse complement strand
TCCGAAATGTTTGCGGTGACCGCGATTATCTCGGCGGCTTTTGGGAACGACTCGCTATCTTCGATGGCGCGGACCGCTCTTGATACCTCGATGCCGTTCATTTCGGGCATGTCGATATCGGTGAACAGATAGTCGATCTGGCCGCCTCGGATTATCTCCAACGCTTCTTGGCCGCTGGGCGCCTCCTGGCTTTGGTAGCCGAGGGTTTCGAGGATGTCTCGAATCACTTTCCGGTTAATATCGTCGTCGTCGAGAACAAGGATATTAAGCGGACGATTCGTAGCGATTCCGGCTTTCTCTTGCGGCTCGGGGACGGATTCGTCTTCCGAAAAGAAATCCAGTTGGTTGCTTGGTTGCTCGGAGGGTTGTTGAAGCTGCCCATTCATAATGCTTGGAAATTCGATCGCATCGTCAGGTTGAGCGGTGGTTCAGTTGATTTGCGCATAACCGAGATTTGAAAGTATGTGCGCTTCCCCTTCTAGGTCAACACGATGAGGCGTTTTTTTTACGATATGTCGCCTCGCGAAACGTTGCGGGAAGACACCTCTGGAGAGCTTCGACGGTACGGGTTTGCGAGAGGGATGAAATTTTGCCGAAATTTGGAAAACGACGCTTGACTTGGATTTTGCGAAACGTACGTTCAGCGGCCTCTTAACACTTACGGGGTAGTAGCTCAGTTGGTTAGAGCGCCTGCCTGTCACGCAGGAGGCCGCGAGTTCAAGTCTCGTCTATCCCGCCACTTTCTAGAAGCCGTCTCGAAATCGAGGCGGCTTTTTTGCATCTTGAACAAAAGGTTTTTCTGTTGTTTGTAACGAACACTCGCATCGGCGCCGTTACACATTGTACAAAGCGATTATGATTAAGGAGGGAAACCAGGCAAAACGCATGATTCGGGCGATTCTATCGCTGGCGTTGCTGGGGCTCTGCTTTTCGGCGTTCGGGGCCGTGTCCCCCTTTGAGCGCGCCAAAACTGCGCCTGCCAAGCCTCAAGAAACCGCTCCCGGGAATAAACGACTGGATGGTCTGGAGTTCACGGGACTTTTTGCGGTGGGCGAGAATGTGATTTTCAGCCTTTACGATCCGGAGAGCAAACAGAGTGTTTGGGTGCCGCTGGATGGTTCGGAAGATGGCTTCTCCGCGAGCGATTTCGATGAGGCGGACGGCACGATTAAGGTGACTCTCGAGGGCCGGTCACGCGTGATCGCTATTAAAGAGAACGAGATTGTTACCATTAAGAGGGCAGCGCCGCCCGTTCGAGCGACTCCCGTCGCAGCTACAGGCACTACCCGCGCCGTTCCTAGAGCGAGCAAGATCGTCTCGAACAAGGATCCCGTAACGCGCCAGAAGGAAGAGGAAGCGCGGATGTTCGTCAGCGATATGCTTGCTAACGGGATGGAGGCGCGTGAGCGCTACCGCAAAGAGCGCGAGCAGCGATTGAAAGACGCTAGGGCTAAACGGTAGATCGCGGGTTTTCCCGGTCTCCTCCCTCAGTTTTTACCTTTTTTGAAAGGTATTCAGGAATAATGGGCTTGAACTAGCCGTTTAACATATCAATAAATCCGCATATGTTGATATCTTGCTAATAATTGTAAAATTCAATCTCACTGAAAACTCAAATCGCTATGTCTAAAAAATACGTATTTTCATCGGAGTCAGTTGCTGAGGGCCATCCCGACAAGGTTTCCGACTATATTTCCGACAGCGTCTTGGACGCTTGTCTCGAGCAGGACCCGCACAGCCGCGTGGCTTGCGAGACGCTCGTTAAGAGCAACCAGGTCGTGCTGGCGGGTGAAATCACCACCAACGCCAAGCTCAATTACGAGAACATCGTCCGCCAGGCGATTCGCGAGATCGGCTACGTTAACGACGACGACGTATTTCACGCCGACAAGGTCTTCATCACCAACAATCTGACGAGCCAGTCGGAAGACATCGCTCAGGGAGTCGACGCTAAGAAGGCGAAAGACAAAGACACCTCCGAGCAAGGCGCAGGCGACCAAGGGATCATGTTCGGCTATGCGTCTAACGAGACCAAGGAGCTGATGCCTGCTGCCGTTATGTTCGCCCACCGTATCGGCCGCGAGATCGCCAAGATCCGCCACGCGGGACGTCAGGCGAAGTGGTTGCGGCCCGATTGCAAATCCCAAGTTTCCATTCGCTACGAAGGCGACAAGGCTATCGAAATCACGGCAGTCGTTATCTCGACTCAGCACACGGCGGATGTTCGTCGCAAGGCGATCGAGAAATTCATGATCGAGAAGGTCATCAAGAAATGCCTTCCCAAAAAACTGATCACCAAGAACACTCAATTTCTCATCAACCCGACCGGTCGTTTCGTCATCGGCGGTCCGCAAGGCGATGCAGGTCTCACAGGTCGTAAGATCATCGTGGATACCTATGGTGGATCAGGTCGTCACGGCGGCGGCGCTTTTTCTGGAAAGGATCCGTCTAAGGTGGATCGCTCTGCGGCCTATATGTGTCGTTGGGTCGCTAAGAATATCGTAGCGGCTAAGCTCGCGGATCGCGCAGAGCTTCAAGTCGCTTACGCGATTGGACATCCTGAGCCTGTGTCGATCACAGTCGATACGTTCGGGACTGGCAAGGTCGATGAAGAGATCATCGAAGCAGCAGTTGCGGAGGTATTCGACTTCAAGCCAGCAGGCATCGTTAGCCAGCTGAAATTGAAACGCCCGATCTATCGCACGACCACGAATTACGGCCACTTCGGCAAGGAAGATCTCTCGTGGGAGCAAACGAATAAAGCGGCGGCTCTCGCCAAGGCAGTTAAGAAACTTTCAAAATAAGGTACCCAAATGAGCGATACAAAAACACTTGATTACAAAGTAGCAGATATCTCGCTTGCCGACTTCGGTCGCAAGGAAATCGAAATCGCCGAGCACGAGATGCCCGGCCTCATGTCGATTCGCGCGAAATACTCCGCTGAAAAGCCTCTCCAAGGCGTTCGCATCATGGGCTCGCTGCACATGACGATTCAGACAGCGGTTCTCATCGAGACCTTGGTGGATCTTGGAGCGGACGTGCGCTGGGTAAGCTGCAATATCTACTCGACGCAAGACCACGCGGCGGCGGCAATCGCCAAAGCGGGCGTTCCCGTTTTCGCCTGGAAAGGCGAGACACTGGAAGAGTACTGGTGGTGCACCGATCAGGCACTCAGCTTCCCGGGCGGCCTCGGCCCTCAGCTCATCGTAGACGATGGGGGAGACGCGACGCTTCTTATCCACAAGGGCTACGAACTTGAAGATGGTAGCGATTGGGTGAATACCGATTCCGGTTCCGATGAAGAGCAAGTCATCAAGAATCTCCTGAAGAAAATCCATGGCGAGAACGCCAGCCGCTGGCACGATTGCGTGAAAGAGTGGAAGGGCGTTTCCGAAGAGACGACTACCGGAGTTCATCGCCTCTACCAGATGATGGAAGAAGGGAAGCTTCTCATACCAGCCATCAACGTTAACGACTCGGTAACGAAGTCGAAGTTCGACAACCTTTACGGCTGCCGCGAGTCGTTGATTGACGGTATCAAGCGCGCGACCGACGTTATGACGGGCGGCAAGGTGGCAGTGATTTGCGGATACGGCGACGTTGGCAAGGGCTGCGCTCAGGCGCTTGTCGGAATGGGAGCTCGCGTCATCGTTACCGAGATCGATCCCATCTGCGCGCTGCAAGCGTCTATGGAAGGCTTCGAAGTCTGTCCCGTCGAGGACACCTTGGGGCGGGCAGACATTTATGTGACCACAACCGGCAACAAGGACATCATCCGCGTCGAGCACATGGAGAAGATGAAGGACCAGGCGATCGTCTGCAACATCGGCCACTTCGATAACGAGATCCAGATCGACAAGCTCAACGCCTACGAAGGCATCAAGACTCTCGTCATCAAAGACGAATCGCAAGGCGCCGTCGACAAGTACACGTTCCCCGCCGGCAACAGCATCTACATGCTAGCCAAAGGTCGCCTCGTGAATCTCGGCTGCGCGACGGGTCACCCCTCGTTCGTTATGTCGAATTCGTTTGCGAACCAGACTTTGGCCCAGATCGATCTCTGGAGAAACAAGGAAACGTACAAGCCAGGCGTTTTCTTGCTATCGAAGGCGCTCGACGAAGAAGTCGCTCGTCTCCACCTGGAGAAGATCGGCGTAAAGCTGACCGAGCTCACTCCCGATCAAGCCGACTACATCGGCGTCCCGGTAGAAGGCCCCTACAAGTCGAGTCACTATAGGTATTAGGGGATTGAGAAGGCTTCTAGACTGTGGGTCTTTAGGCATTTAGAATTTTCGAAGACCCGCCGAGCAATCGGCGGGTCTTTTTGTAGCCGCGATCGCTGATCGCGGAACCTTCAACCTGAGTTCTACGATCGCAGCTACAGTTATTGGAAATGAATGTGGCCTTGATACGGCCAGTCTTCGACATTTTTTACGAGTTCCGCCCTCACTGGATTGTCTCTGATATACTCCCATTTTTCGCTTAGGCTTTCGTTGCTTCTGAGAATGTGATCGAAAAATTCCTTCTGCCAAATCGGACCGGATTGGCTTCTTTGGGAGATTCGCTTGCTCGTCCATTGCTTCCACGCCTGCATAAAGCGACTGAGCGGTTTGGCGTCAGGATCGGGCGAAGCGAAAAAATGAACATGGTCCGGCATCACGACGTATCGGCCAATGTGCCAGCCATGGCGGTTGTTGCTCTGTAGCCATTCGTCGATTAGGATATCGTGAATGGCTCCGTTGTTTAGAAAATGTTTTCGTCTTAGTGTACAGCAAGTTATGAAGTAGATCGGGTTTTTTAGATGGACGTCAGATGGTCGTTTGAGATGTTTCTTTTCGCTCTTGGATTCCACTTGGATAGAGAATACGCGATCAACGATCGCGTCTACAGTTTTTGGTTTCTGTCGCCGCGATCGCTGATCGCGGAACACCGCTGATTTATAGAGGCGCTAGCTCATTTTCTATGATGATCTTTCCCGCGCCTTTCTCCTTGCCCTTGGTTTGGGCTGGCGCATCTTGGTTGGGCTCGGCAAAGCACGCGTGCAGTTTCCTGCGGGAACGCGCGTTCTCAAACGACATTCGACATGGCTATTTACAACAATTTGTGCGAAATGATTGGCAACACCTCGCTTGTCCGCCTGGACAAGTTCGGGGCGGGTCTGCCTGGCAACATCATTGGCAAGCTCGAAGGCTACAATCCCGGCTGGAGCGTCAAGGATCGCATCGGCAAGGCGATGATCGAAGCCGCCGAACAGGATGGTCAGCTCAAGCCTGGCGGCACCATCATCGAGCCGACCTCGGGCAACACCGGCATCGGTCTGGCAATCGTCGCTGCGGTTAAAGGCTACAAGATCATACTGACGATGCCTTCGTCGATGAGCGTCGAGCGTCGCAAGCTCCTCATCAATCTTGGGGCGGAGCTCGTTCTCACGGACGGCCACCTAGGGATGCCGGGAGCGATCGCGGAGGCGGAGATGCTCACCGGAAAAATCAAGAATTCCTTTATGCCGAAGCAATTCGAGAATCCGGCCAATCCGCAGGTCCATTACGAAACGACCGGTCCGGAAATCTGGAACGACTTGAACGGGAAGGTGGACATTTTCATCGCGGGCGTCGGAACGGGCGGGACCATTTCGGGCACGGGCAAATTTCTCAAGGAGCAGAACTCGGATATCCAGGTCATCGCGATCGAGCCGGAGGAATCTCCTGTTTTGAGCGGCGGCGAAATGGGGCCTCATATGATCCAAGGAATCGGCGCCGGTTTCATTCCGGGAGCGTACAATCCGGATGTGGTCGACGAAGTCATCCAAATCGAAAGCCACGCAGCCATCCGCACGAGCAAGGAGCTCGGCAAGAAGGAAGGCCTGATCGCCGGGATTTCTTCTGGAGCTGCCGCCCTCGCTGCGAAGCAAGTGGCGAGTCGTCCGGAAAACGAGGACAAGAACATCGTGGTAGTGCAGCCGGACACGGGCGAGCGCTACGTTTCAACTCTTCTCTTTTACCAAGACTAAGTTCGCAGATTTTTCAGCTTACTGACTAATCAGCTACAGACTAAACAACCTTTCAAAACATGCAGTGGAAACTCGACAAGAGACACGTTAGCGAAGAAGAGCAGCTCAAGGACAACGGGCTCACGCTCGACTTCGATGAGGTCGCGCGGAAGGGCGCGCTCGGAGGCGGCGAGAAGCTGCTCTCGAAATGGTACGGCATCTATGGGTCGCGTCACCCGGGCGCTCACATGGCGCGCGTCGTCATCCCCGGCGGCGTGGTGACTTCGGTCCAGGCCCGTCGCATCGTTCAAGTGGCGGAGGATTACGGCCAAGGCAAAATCTCGATCACAACTCGCCAGTGCATACAGTTTCACTGGCTCAAGGCGCCGGCTCTGGCCGACATGCTTCGCGACTTGGCGAAGGACAACCTGAGCTGCTTCCACGGTTGTGGCGATGTGACGCGCAATGTCGTCGCTTGCCCGCTGGCCGAGACCTGCCAGTACAAGCGAATCAATGTCCTGCCCTATGTGAAGGAGACGGCGAAGGTCCTTACGGCCTCGCGCGATCTCGATAATCTGCCTCGCAAATTCAAGGTCAATTTCTCCGGTTGCGGAGCAGGCTGCGGCCAGCCTTTCATCAACTGCATCGGCGCGATCGCGGTGACTCGCAAGAATGGCGCGGGCGAAGAGGAAGCCGGTTTCAAAGTCGTCATCGGCGGTGGCATGGGCTGGGAAGCCTTCATCGGCAAGGAGCTCTTCTCCTTTGTGCCGCCGGATCGCATCACCCAGGTGAACCGGGCGATCGCTCTGCTTTTCCGAGACAACGGCGACCGCCGGGACCGTACGCAGTCTCGTCTCAAGTTCGTGGTCGAGAAAAAGGGCATTGGCTATTGCCGCGAGGTTGTGATCGATTTTCTGAATAAGGAGAACGTGAGCTTGGACGGTATCGTTTTGACCGATACGGTTGAGGATCAAGGCGTGCCTTATCCGGATCGCCCGATGCTCGAAGCGAGCCCTGTCGGTACCGACGGTTTGGTGACAGTGCGTGTAATGGTCCCGAAGGGCGAACTCACGCATCCGCAAATGAAGCGGCTGGCCCAGCTGACCGAAGAGTTTGGCGACAAGCGCTTGTTCTTCACGCAACGCCAGAATGTCGAGATTCACGGAGTAAGGCCGGAGAAGGTCGAAACGCTATCCGAGCAAATCAAAACGGCGGGATTCGCGACCGAAGGGTTCTTCGGCCTGCAGGACATCGTCGCCTGCGTCGGTTCGACCTATTGCCCGAAGGCCGTCACTGAGACGCGCGCTTTGTTCGATATTCTGTACCCTGTCGTTAAGCAGCCGAAGTATTCGGAGATTTGGGACAAAGCGTACATCAATATCACTGGTTGCCCGAACAGCTGTTCGCCTTATCGCATCGCCGACATCGGTTTTCGGGGGATGCGCATCCGCGAGGAGATCGGATCGGTCGAAGGCTATGAAGTGCGGATCGGCGGCGAACACGATCGTCTCGGTCGCATTCTCGGTGAGTACAAGTCAGAAGACTGCGCTCGCGTGGTAGAGGCAGTTTTGGATACATTTTTGAAAGAACGAAAAGGCGACGAAACACTCGCGCAGTGCGTTAATCGTTTGGGGGTAGAGCAATGAGTGAAGACAAATCACTAGGACCATTTTTGGACGCCGTCAAAGGGCTGGATATCCAGTACGATATGGCTCCGATCGACCAGGAGTATTCCACTTTCGCGGGCGTGGGAGCGGAGCCTCTCGACTTCAAGAGCTACGCGAAGGACATTCCTTGTCAGGCGGCCTGTCCCGCGAAGACGCGCGTGCCTCACTACATCCAGGCGATTGCGGAAGGGAACCCGGACAAGGCCTACTTGATCAATCAAGAGGACAACGTGTTTTCGGCTGTGCTCGGTCGCGTGTGCTCGCGGCCTTGCGAAGACGGTTGCCGTCACAATTGGACGGACATCAACGGTCCGGTTCACATCTGTCACCTCAAGCGTGGGGCGTCCGATTTAAAGACCAGCGCTCCGGCGCCGCTTCCGGCTTGGTTTGAGGAAACCGGCAAGAAAGTCGCCGTAATCGGCGGCGGCCCTTCGGGTCTGACGGCTGCTCGCGAGCTTCGCCGCTATGGACACAGCGTTACGATTTTCGAGCGCGACAGCGTGCTTGGCGGAATGATGGTGCAGGGCATTCCGGTTTTCCGTCTCCCTCGTGAAACGGTTGCCGAGGAAGTCAAGGCGATCATCGATAGCGGTATCGATGTTAAGCTGAACACTTCGGTCGATGCGACAATGATGCAGAGCATTATCGAAGAATACGATTCCGTGCTCGTATCCGTGGGGACGGTACACGCTTCCAATCTCAAACTGCCGGGTCTTCCTGAGG
>JAJFLS010000071.1 GCA_021772595.1 Opitutales bacterium | reverse complement strand
GAAATTCGGTCGGGTTGCTTGTAAGCGTATTCCTCAAAGATATTGACGCTCCAAAGCTTCTTTCCCGTCAGCATAGCGTAAGCGCTGACGGTGTGTTTGTTCTGCTGGCTTATGAAGTAGCGATTGGTCGCCGCATCGGCGCACATCCCACCGACTTTATCGCCATCCATTTTAAACGTGCCGAGGTGTTTGTGATTTCCGTTGATATCGTAAATTTCGACCGTTTGATCCCGATCGCTCGTGACGTAGAGGTGTCGCTTCCGCGTTGTTGAGTCGGCCGCGAAAGCCGACGAAGAACCGAGCACGCCATAGGCCAGGCCAGCGCTCGCTGTGGAAAGGAAATTGCGGCGGTTCAGATTTTTTGGAGCGCCTTTTTGCGGAGCGTTTTCAGGAGTCATAATACTCAGTGGTTTCGGGATGAATTTAAGGGCGGAGAAAACCGGGTCGAAGGTAAACGGTGACTGGGTTTAGGCTTACGGCAGGAAGATCGAATTTGGAAATTTCAACAATCAAACTCCAGGATTGTTCCGAATAAGGTGACAGCTCAACGCCTGACAGCAAGTTTCGAGTATAAATCCTATATATACGTTGCAGGGAGATCTTACGGGCTCGCGTAGCAATCGTTTGTTCGCTTGCATCGATGCATGCGCCTGTTACCCTCTACCGCCCGCGGGCTTCGCCTCTTTGGAAATGCCTGTCAGCCCATTGAAAGACGTTTCACGAGCAGTATGGCGCCCGATTCGAGAAACGGGAAGGCCGACTCCGCCCGCCGGACGACAAACCCGTATTCTACGCTGACTAATACGCCGGAGCCTATTTCCCAGCGGGCCAGTATCGAAGCGTCCACCCCCAAGCCTCGCGCAGCGAGTAAGCAGCTACAACAGGTCATTTTCGAACCATCGAACAGCGTCCCTCGCGAAATCCAACCAACGGCATGGAAACCCTTACAACCTCCAGCCCATTACCCCCTTGCAAAGGCGGAATAAATCCATCAACCGACCCCACGAATTGTTCACGAGCGTGCGAGAAGGCCAGACATCGGAACAATTGAATTTCCTATCAACAAGACGGAACCAACCCATCAACCTACCCCTGCGAATCGAATCGGAATAATTGAATTTCCTATCAACTACCCCGCGAATCGAAACAATTGAATTTCCTATCAACAAGCGTCGATAGCGTAGACGAATTCGTATATATCCGAGATGTATCGAGATACATACTTCTCAAGTTTCTTTTGCACAACTAGTTGCATAATACTTAGGGGTGCAGGAACGACACATTCATGAACCCAGAGCTGGGATTCAAACTAAGAACAGCAGCTTGAAATCCGATCAACTTTAAGCATCGAGAGGCCATCCCTCACGATACTTCCGTTTTAGAAGACGGTTGGCTTCGGAGTTGCCTATCACTTTGCCAGACTTGCCATCGTAGTGTAGTTCATCACCGGCGCGGTAGGCCACTAGCCCGAGCAAAAGCATCTCCAACATCTTGCCATTGTATTCAAAATCACAAGATGTCTTCAATCCACCCTTGCACGCATCGGTCCACTCTTCCTTAAAATCGCCAATGTCTGGAATGAGGTCTTTTTTCGATCGGGGTTGATAGTAGGTCATGTCCGCTTCTCTGCCATAAGGAATCAAAGTTCGTGTCGTATAGTCGGCGATGAGGTATCCACCAGTGCCGCGAAACATCACGCCATCGGCGTAGTTACTAATATCGATATGAGGGCTGGGAGATTCCGGCTTAAGCTCCCCCTGCCACCAGGTAACAGGCAGCTCTCCTCGCCAGTCGTTGGCTGAAAGGAGAAAGCGGGCTTTCAAGTCGACCGGGGTAACTTCCGGATTAAAGGCGTCTCCTTCTGCAACGACCGATGTTGGTAGATCTCCATCAATGCAATTCCATGCAATATCCATGATATGGGAACCCATGTCAGCTAGCTGCCCTCCTCCAAAATCCCAATACATATTCCAATTGAGACAATTGGGGCCTCGGCTACCATTGTAGGCTTCAAAGTAATCGGGGCTGTACGGATGGTAAAGCGAAGGTCCTAGCCAGAGGTCCCAATCAATATGCCGCGGCACCAAGTTCTTTCCCTTCGGATATCCTGCTCGCGGAAGTATGCGACTCGTCCAGGCATGTATTTCCTGAAGCTCGCCAATCGCTCCATCACGCACCAGCTCACGCACGCGAGCAAAGTTGTTCCTGGCGTGGTTGGCTGTCCCGATCTGGGTGGCGAGCTTGTCTCTCTTTTCCAGATATTTGTGCCGAAGATAGCGTGTTTCATAAACCGAAATACCCATGGGTTTTTCCAGGTAAACATGCAGATCTCGATTGAGGGCCCAGGTTGCAATGTGCGAATGGGTATGATCTGTGGAAACCGCGATCACTGCATCGAGATCCTTTTGCTCCAGGCACTTCCGCCAGTCCCGGTAGCGTTTGGCCTTAGGAAACTCCTTGGCCGCTTCAGCCATGCACTTTTCGTTCACATCGCACAGAGCCACAACGTTTTCATTCTTGAGCGTATTAAAGAAATACTTACCCCGACCCAGAACCCCGATGAGCGCAATATTCAGGCGATTACTGGCAGCGGTGGCACCCCACAAAGAGCCGCTCGGCATGATGAGCATGCCGGCTCCAGCGGCAGCAGTTGATTGAATGAAACGTCTCCGGGGAATAAAACCCTTATCCATAAATGACCAGTGTAGTCCTAAAATAAGATGCGCCAAGATTTTTCAACATTTCCGATCAACACCCCCCGAATCAAATCGGAACAATTGAATTTCCTATCAACCATGCGCATGCATATCAGCTGTATCGGAGGACTCACCCCCGCTAAAAAGCAGCGGTCCTCGGCGAATTCACGGGCGTGCGCACCGCGTGGCATGGTTCCCCCGATCTTTCGCCCGTCGGACACATGGTCAATCTGCATCTGGACCTCGTCCAGCCGAACTTCGGCATCCAAGAATACTGCAAATTCAATGGAACGATTAATGACGTATTTGACGGACTTCCCGTACCGAAAAACGGATACATCTTTCCCAACGATCGTCCCGGTATCGGTGTCTATATGGACGAGGAAGCCGCCAAGAAGTATCCACCGATTCACAATGTCACCGAATGGACGCAAGTCCGCCTCCCTGACGGGAGTTTGCAGCACCCGTAGGGCCTTTTTTTCAACCACCGCTTCAGCTTTCCAACAGTTCCCCTTGCTCTTTGACTTGCTAAGATTATCCGAGTTTGACTACAGAGCATCTGATAGAATCGGCACTTTTAAGATCAAAGGCAAAGTTCGGCATTACGATAGGGGAGGATACAGTTTCATCCCTTCGTTCATTGGCAATGCCGAGCCTCAAGAAAAACTGAGCGCCAAATATTGGCTTGGCGTTCATCCGAGCGATCAAGCAGAGCCACGCGATTTCTAACCTTATAAGGCAGATTCCAGTCCTCAACCTACCCTGCGAATAGTTCTCGAGTGGGCGAGCAGGCCTGACATCGGAACAATTGAATCCCCTATCAACAAAAAGTGTTCCCTAACGAGACAAAAGATTGTCCAGAGATTAGCATTTGTGCATATATCATGAAGGAATCACATTTTATTCTCATTCCTATGAAAAATATATTTGCAGCTCCTATGACGAATTTAGGCTTCCAGGATTCTGCGACCGTGGCGAATACCGCCCCCGTTAACGTTCTCTTCAAGCTGCCTCAAGCCAAAGGCTCGGTGATCAAGGAGCTTGTCTTGTGAGAAACCTGAATTTGCGTGTTTGGCTGTGCGCTAGTCTCTTCTTTTTAAAGATTGGACTTTGGGCTCAATTGCAGGAATCGAAGATCGAGGGAGCTGAAGGTTTCGAGGTTAAGCAGGTTTACTCCGTCCCGGGTGATACCCAAGGCTCTTGGGTGGCATTGACCGTCGACGAAAAAGGTCGCTTGATAGCTGGCGATCAGAACGGGGGTCTTTTCCGGGTTACACTGGAGGATGGGGAAGTTTCCACCGTCGAACGTTTGGACTTGGAGATCGGTTTTGTGAATGGACTGTGCTTTGCGTATGGCAATCTCTATGCGGTTGTGGCCGAGGATCAATTCCAAGGAGGTGGCTTGTACCGTATCCTAGATGTGGATTCGGATGATGTTTTTGATAAAGTCGAGTTTCTCCGCAGTTTCGTCGCCAAGGGTGAACACGGGCCGCATAGCGTGATTCCCGGACCAGAAGGCAAATGGCTTTATGTAATCGCTGGGAACAAGACTCCCCTTCCTGAAGGACCTGGCTTCAAGTCACTCGTGCCGACTCACTGGGGCGAGGACGACTTACTGCCACGAATTTGGGGACCTATCGGTAGTGAGAAAGGGACGACGGCTCCAGGTGGATGGATCGCCAGGACCGATCCTGAGGGCGAATCCTGGGAATTGATGGCAATAGGATTTCGCAATGCATTCGATATCGCTTTCAATCAGACAGGTGATCTTTTCACCACCGATGCCGATGCGGAATTCGATGTGAATACTGCGTGGTATCAGCCGACCCGGTTGCTGCAGGTCGTGACGGGAACTGATTATGGTTGGCGTTCCGGTTCAGGGAAATGGCCTCCCTATTTTGCAGACACGGTGCCACCGGTTTACGAATACGGTCCCGGTTCTCCCACGGGAATCACCTTTGGCTACGGAACTGCATTTCCCGAGAAATACCAGAACGCCTTGTTTGCGAGCGATTGGAGTTGGGGAAGAGTTTTCGTATCCTGGCTGGAACCGAAAGGAGCTTCTTATACGGCCGTCACAGAAGAGTTCTTAACAGGCGTTCCCTTGCCTATTGCGGACATCATTGTAAACCCGGTTGATGGGGCTCTCTATTTTGTCTTGGGCGGGCGCGGAACGACTTCCGATTTATACCGGGTTACTTATGTAGGAGGCTCTGCCGAAAAAGCCGAATCTACAGCGACTGTCGATTCCAGCGAATTGCAAAAAGAACTGCGAATGCTGGAAGGTCTCATCCGCTCAGCCTCGGATGAAGCGGTTCCAATTGCTTGGCCCTACCTGTCGAGTAACGACCGGGCGATTCGGCAGGCCGCGCGTTTATTGCTGGAGCACGCGCCAGTTGAAGCTTGGAAAGACCAGGCACTTGAGGAGACGCAACCCGTGGCGAGAATGACAGCGCTTTTGGGACTTGCCAGAGCCGGAAGTCCGGATCTCTTGCCGGATATCCTCACCGCAATGCTGGAGCTGGATGGAGCAGTTTTTAGCAAGGAAGAAACGCTGCTGTACCTCCGCTGTCTCGAAGTGGCTTTTATCCGTATGGATTCTGGGGATACATCGGCTGTTGATTCCGAGAAGCTCTATGTGAGGCGTTATTTGGAATCGCTATTCCCTTCTGACGATGTGCAGCTTAATGCGGAACTTGTGAAGTTGCTGGTTTACTTGAAGTCCGAAAAAGCGACTTCGGTGGCCGTGCGCCTTTTAGAAGAAGCGGTGACCCAAGAAGACAAGCTCCGATTCATAATGCCCCTGCGCGTTCAGACGAAAGGCTGGAACCGATCTTTGCGGGAACGGTTTTTCGCAACATTGGGGAAGGCCCATAGTTGGACCGGGGGAAAGAGCTTATCGAAATATTTCGTAACCATCGTCGAAGACGCGTTCGCCACGGTTGCAAAAAAGGATAAAGAGCGCTTCCGCAAAGTGATCACTGACTCCCAGCCGAAATCCGTATCCGTTGATACCGGGATCCGCCAGTTTGTGAAACTCTGGTCCCTTGAAGATCTGTTACCGCTTACCGTAGAGAACCTTGAAGACCGGGATATCTCCAACGGGCGGCAGGCTTTCACCGCAGCCGGCTGTTTCGCTTGTCATCGAGTAAACGGCGAAGGAGGCGGTATCGGACCCGACCTGAGCGCTTCCATGCGACGGTTCAGTATTCACGATTTTCTGGAAGCGGTCATCGAGCCGAGTAAGGTGATCAGCGATCAGTACGGGATATCCGTGATTCGAAAAACAGACGGTACCCAAATTCATGGAAACGTGGTGAATTACTACGGGGATTCCATCGGAATTCAATCGAACTCCCTGAATGCCGCCGACATCTTGCGGATTCCGAGAAAAGACATCGTTTCACTGGAACCGTCTCCGATTTCGCCCATGCCATCGGGATTGCTAAGCACGCTCACACGAGAGGACATTCTTGATCTGCTGGCTTACTTGCGTCACGAAAATCATTCCACGGAAACCGATGACTGAGATCGTTAGAGAGTGTCAAATAGGTCGCTTTCTTCGAGCGAATCGGACTGTAGGGCGGGTAATTGTTTTGTGTATACTCTTTACTGGAGTTTCTTGCTCTCCAAAGAAGTCCATTGAACGTTCGCCTAATATAATCCTGATTCTGACCGACGATCAGGGTTGGACGAGTCACTCCTACCTGGCTGATCCGGAGCGTCCTGATTCGGGTAGCGATTATTTTGAGACTCCGAATATGGATCGCATGGCGGAGATGGGAATGCGTTTTACAGATGGTTATGCCCCTAATCCTATATGCGATCCAACCAGGCACGCGATTCTATTTGGACAGAATTGCGCGCGTCATGTGTATAACAAGGATGAGACTTGGACTGAACGGGCGCCCGGATGGTTGACTTTGCCTAAAGCGATTAAGGCCGGGAATCCCAATTACCGAACCGCGCATTTTGGCAAGTGGCACATCGGTATATTGCCGCAGGATGCCGGTTACGATGTAAGCGATGGACCGACATCCAATCCCACCGGAAATTTCCAAAACGGGAACACTAGTGTCCAGTTAAAGGTCCTTGAATATCAACTGGTTAGAAATATCAACATTTGAATC
>JAJFLS010000008.1 GCA_021772595.1 Opitutales bacterium | reverse complement strand
TACATGAAACCCTGACCCATCGGAAGGTGCTCTTTCAACCATTCACCGCAATGCCATTTTCCGACAATGGCAGTGTAGTAGCCCTCGTCCTTGAGTGCTTCGGCAATAGTCCGCTCGTCAGTATCAAGGGCATGAATGCGGCGAGTCGGCTCGCCATTTTCGTTACGCGCAAGGGTCAAACCAACCGCGTTCAGATAACCCTTTTTGCCAAAATCCTCTGTCCGCCAGTCCATCCAACTGCGGAAGGAGTAACGACCAGTGAGAAAAGCTACACGTGTCGGAGAGCACACTGAATGGGTGTAGAATTGAGTAAGCTTCAAGCCTTCGGTTGCCAGCTTGTCCATGTTTGGAGTCAATTTCTTATTGCCACCATTGAATCCTGGCTGTGCCCAGCCCATATCGTCAGAAAGAATGAAAACAATATTGGGGCGGCTTCCTGCAGCCTCAGCAGCCTCAGATTTTACAACGCCTGGAAATGATAATAGTATAACTATTACACTAAATACTAGATGTGGTTTCATTTCTTTCATAGATGTTAATATAGAAATTTTAGTATGTTAGATAGTGTAACCTTTTCGGCGGGAATATGAGCGCAATGCGTTTGCTTCAGGGGCATTAATAAAGCGTTCTGTTGTCGGATCATATTGAAGTTTTTTTCCAAGTTTCCAACTGATAGCTGCTGCATGACAGGCGTTTTCACCCCTCCTGGTTACGGATTCGTTGCATGCGGTCCGGCCTCTTGATTTTACACAGTCAAGGAATTCGCGAATGTGTTTAGACGGGTCTACTCCAAACATTTCAGAAGGCATGTTGTCTTTCAGCAGTTCGGGATCACTAACGGCAATTTCCCCATTATCGCCGGCTTCCACCCAACCTGCATCGCCTTCGTAGCGGACAGGACATGAACCGAAACCCAGCCAATCACCTTCATCGCCGGAACCTGCAACCCGCATGACCAATTTCACACCATTGGCATAGCGGCAGTGAATCTCATCATTTTTAAAATCATATTCTATAGGCGCCGTGTCGTCCGCATCGTTTGCCCACTGGCAAAGATTGAGGGTATGGGAAGCCCAATCGTGCAGTCCCCAGCCTGCCGAGAAGCCGGCATAGTGACGCCATCTTCCAGAAGACCTTACATATTCTGAATTGTAAGCTCTTATTGGCGCCGGACCACACCAGCCGTCCCAATCCAAAATTTCCTTATCGGGTACGGGCTCTCCAGGCAGATTCTCTTTTACCGGTTGGGGCAGCCAGATGCCGGCATGCAAGGTTTTTAATTTACCGAGTTTTCCTGACCGCGCGAGCTCAGTTGCAGTTTTGAAATTATCAACATTTCGTCGTTGAATGCCGGCCTGGTAAATTCGTTTTGCCTTCACTACAGCAGTTTCCAATTCCTGACTTTCAACGATGCTCATAGTACATGGCTTTTCACAATATATGTCTTTGCCGGCACGGGCCGCATAGATGGAAGCGGTGCCATGCCAACGGTCTCCAGTTGCTATAACGACCGCATCAATATCTGGGCGTTCAAGCACTTGATGCATGTTGCTGTATACCTGACACTCGTTATTGTCGTAATGTCGGTTTACGGTCCTGCGGATGATTTCGCGTCGTTCCTTCTGTACATCGGCGATCGCTACAAACTTGACATCGGGTTGTGCTAAAAATGATCTTAACAAGATACGGCCGCGTGGGCCCAACCCGATTCCCGCTATGCGGATTTGTTCACTGGGAGGAACGGATTTTGCCAGAGTGTGGCCAAAAGGGAATGTCGTTAAACCGGCAAAGGCAGCGGTTTTTGTGATAAATGATCTACGGGTATTTGGCATCGCTTATTCGGGTTTGGATTGGGCTTCTTGCCCATCCGGGGTGAGGTACTTGAGAGTCATATTTTTGAATTGAACTTTCATTGGGGGGCCACGGTGCATCTGTAATGCAATGATCCCTTTGTTTGCGGTTCCAGACTTGCTGAGGTCCGTGATCTCACACATCAGGACTCCGTTGAGTGAGAGAGTGATCTTCTGACCTTCACAGACGATTCGATAGTGATTCCAATCTTCTTTCTTATAATGTTGAAGGAGTGTTTCCTTGTCTGCGAACCGGGTAGCGGTTCGTTTGCCCTCCGGAGAGAGGATCACTTTTTCGCCGCGTTCCGCAACGAGCTTATGCTTGTGATGATAGACAAATCCGATGAGATCACCGTTGCCCGTCATGTCGGTTTGATAGCCATAAGTGTCAAAGTCGGGCCGTGTTTCTGAACGGATCTGGATACCAGAATTTCCATCCGCACTGAGTTTAAAATCACAATCAAGCTGGAAATCCGCAGGCCGGCCGCCAGTCCAAGTCAGGTAGTTTGATTTTTCGCAGGGCTTGTCTGTCGTGCTTTCAGCGGTTAGCGCACCCTCTTCAACCATCCACCAGCTGAAATCTCCATTCCAGCCGCTCAAATCCCTGCCATTGAATAATACTTGGGCCTGATCCAGGCCAGCATTGCAAGCCACGCTTCCCAGAATAACCATGCCTGCCAGCAACAATATAAAAATATTCGCCAGCTGCAGTATTGGCTGCGTCTGCAACTTCTTTGCCCTCATTTCGAAATTCATTAGATTTTTCATGATGGAAATAGGTCTTATGAGCTACGCCAAAATCTCCTTTACGATTCGCGAATGCTCGACCCCGGTGAGCCGTTGGTTCAGGCCTCGGAACTTGTATGTGAAACGTTCGTGATCAATACCGAGGCAATGAAGAATCGTGGCGTTGATGTCTCGAATGTGAGTTCCCTGATCTTCGATATTATAGGCCCATGGGTCCGTCTGTCCCCAATCGAAGCCTCCCTTAACGCCACCTCCTGCCATCCATATAGTGAAGCAGCGCCCGTGGTGATCTCGTCCAGCGCTGTTCGTTCCGAGCGTTCCCTGAGAGTAG
>JAJFLS010000700.1 GCA_021772595.1 Opitutales bacterium | reverse complement strand
TAGAACCCTTCATACGCGGTCGCCGCAAGCGACGCCCCTACATTTCGAAAATGCACATAGTCTACACTTATTAAACACTCCCTTAGACGACTCTCCTCGTTGCGCAATAGGAGCGATTGAATGAAGTTCAAAGAATACATTTCTGAACACGCTAGGCAATTCGGAACCTTGCTCGGATTCTTGGGGCTGTGTCTGGTTCTCTGGATACTGACGCCTCATTTCCTGACGGTTTCAAACTTGTTGAATATAGCGCAGCAGACTTCCATCAATGCGATTATCGCAGTTGGGCTGACGTTCGTGATTATAACTGCGGGCATTGATCTGTCAGTTGGCTCTATATTGGCGTTTTCCGGTGTAGTGCTGGCCTGGACTCTCAATGCGGGAGTTCCCCTTCCTCTGGCGCTTCTCGTCGGTCTTGGGGTTGGCGTGTTGGTTGGATTGGTGAATGGATTCTTGATTTCCTACGGTCGACTGCCGCCCTTTATTTCCACCTTGGGCATGATGAGCGTAGCGCGTGGCTGCGCTTTGCTATTCTCGGATGGGCGACCTATCTCCGGTTTCTCGGAGAGTTTTCGGGTTCTGGCAACAGGCGAATTGTTCTACATTCCAGTTCCTGTAATTATTACGGGGATTGTTTATATTGTGGCGCACATTGCGTTAACTCGAACAAAGTTCGGGCGCTATGCCTATGCAATTGGCGGCAACGAAGAGGCGGCTATGTTGTCCGGTGTGAATGTGAAGGTTCGGAAGGCAATAGTATACGGGTTGTCCGGATTGCTCAGCGGCCTGGCGGCTATCATTTTGACGGCGCGATTGAATTCTGCCCAACCAATTGCCGGCTTCATGTATGAACTCGATGCGATTGCTGCGACCGTAATTGGGGGCACCAGCTTGATGGGCGGGCGGGGGACTGTCTTTGGGACGCTTATCGGGGCCATGATTATAGGGGTGTTGCGTAACGGTCTAAATCTCCTCGACGTTTCCTCATATATTCAGCAGGTTGTTATAGGTTCTGTAATTATTTCAGCAGTTTTGGTGGACACTATCCTGAAGAAGAAAAGCGGCTATTAAATGGGAATGAATACGAAAAAATTTCTATTCGTGTTAACAGCGGCTGGACTGCTGACCATTCTGATTTCGTGCAATCGTGGGCAGCAAGCTGACGATGGGCGCCCCACGATCGCCCTGGTTATGAAAACCCTGAACAACCCTTATTTCATTGATATGGAGAAGGGCGCTCGTGAAGCGGCTGACAGATTGGGTGTTCACCTGATTGTACAAGCTGCAGACAGGGAGATGGATGTAGAGCGTCAGATGCAGATTTGCGAAAATCTGATCCAGCGAAAGATCGATGTCCTGTGCGTAACGCCTAGTGGAACTCGTGAGATTATCCCTGCGATCGTCAAGGCGAACGCTGGAGGGATCCCCGTCATTATTGTCGATACTCAGGTGGACCTGGAAGCGCTGGCTCAATCTGGAGGAAAGATATCCAGCTTTATAGGTTCGGATAATTATGAGGGAGGCAAGATCGCCGGCGCGTTTCTTGCGGTTCAATTAGAGGGCCGAGGTAAAGTTGCTATTCTTGAGGGCATCCCAGGGCACGAAACAGCAGACTCGCGTAAACAAGGATTTCTGGATTCAATCGCTTTGAAACCGGAAATCGAAGTAATCACATCGCAACCCGCCAATTGGGAAAGAGATCAGGGCTTTAACGTTTTTCAGAACATGCTCCAGGCTCATTCGGATATATCGGGTCTCTTCGCCGTCAATGACTTGATGGCATTGGGCGCTGTAGAGGCGATTGCGGCAGCGGACAAAACGGGGGAGGTCGCGATTGTTGGGTTTGATGCGCTGGACGAAGCTCGAGAGGCCATTGAAAATGGAAACATGGTAGGGACAATCGCTCAGCATCCCGATGATATGGGAAAAGCGGCGGTTGAGAATGCTTATAAACTTCTTCAGGGAGAAAGCATTCTCGAGCATATAGCTGTCAGTATCGAATTGATTGTGAAATCAAAATAGGAAACCCTGTTGGAATAATGATATAAGCTTTGGTGTAACGAGGCTATTCTACGTATTTGCCCTGTGGGTTTATCGGTGCTGATTCGATGATACGCGTCACCTCCGGGAGATGGGATTCAGATATGCCAAGATCGCGAGCGTTTTTAATATAGGCGAGGGCTTCGTCGTTTTTGCCAAGGAATGCCAAGGCTTGGGCTGCTTCCGCTACGAGGTGAGGATCGGGATGCTCCACGCTTAATCGACTTCGAATTTCCGTCAAAGCGTCCGCTGCGTCGGCCCACTGCTGAGTATATAGTTGTCGCTGAGCATAAATGCGCGCTCGCAAAAGGAGCCATGAACTTTTCCAGCGAGATTTACTGAGGCCATTCTCGATTTCCTGCGATGCGGTTTCGAAATCTCCTGCGTCAACCAGCGCGTGGATCCAGGCTCGATGCAGGACGACGCTCGGATTTCGCTCGGTGGCCAAGAGGAGGGCTTCGACTCGTTCACGGTGACGGTCGAGGTGATCGAGGCATTCTGCTTCACCTAGAAACCAGTCGATCTCGGGACGCGGCGATCGCAGGGCGCCGCGCCAAGCCTCCCGCGCGTCGGACCAGCGTTGCTGCTCAGCAAACACGCGTGCCAGCAGAGCGTAAAAGGGAGATTGTCCCAAAGCATCTTCATCGAGTTCGAGGCCTCTCCGCGCCATGGACTCTGCTTGAGGCAACGCGCCCAATTGAAGCGATGCTTCGGTATAGCCGCTTAGCGCTGCGCGAGAGCGGGAGTCGAGATCGAGGGCTGCTCCGAAATCCGCAAGGACGGCATTCCAATTTCCCAGTGATTGATGTTCATAGGCCCGGGAGATTAGGAGTTTCGCGGTAGGGCCCTGCGCCTGGATGCGTTCGGTAAGAGCCTCGATCACGTGGTCAGGACCCTCGTGTCCGCTCGCAGGCAATGCTGCTGCGAGCACTGCGCTTGCGGCAATAAGAAATGGACATCGCTTCATGATTAACGGTCGTTGTCTTGGAATTCGAAATACAGGAATTCGGCTGAACTGTCAGGCGGAAGATAAAACCCAATCGGGCTCTTGGGAAATGGAGAATCGATGCCAATTGTGAACTCTATTTCGCGTGTTTGTTCTGCTTCATCCTGAAACTGAACTTCAATATCCACGTCCGTGACTTGGATTTCAAATTTGAGCCATAGGCCTGAAGGGATTTGTGCCGCTTCCTCTGTAATGATGTTTTCGGACCCATCGACGAATCGACTTACACGAATAACGCTTGCCGCTGGATCGAGATAGATTCGGCCAAAATTTCTGGGATCTCTGTAGCCGAATAGAAGTCCTGCCCCTTTTTCGTTTTCGGGCGGCAGTCGTATTCCGGTTTCGAATTCGAAAGCGCTTGAATCAAATTGGGCGTACTGCGCGAGAAGTGGTTCTGCGTTTGCTTCGGCCCGCAAAAGATTCTCGCCGTTTGGTTCCGCGGTCACGGCGAGGGATGAAGGATTGCCGGACACGACCCTCCAGCCTTCGGGAGCGCTGCCGGGAGCGACGTCGTTGAATTCCAAAAGGAGCTCGGTAAGCAGGGAAATGTCGTGGATCGGCTGCCAAGGATTCTTGATCCTGACGGGTCTGACTCTTCCCCGTTTAACTATATTAAAGACGTCCCGTATTTGACCCTGCTTATTCAACATCGTACCTGTCAAAGTGTCTCCCTCTATATCTAATATAACTGAGCCGTGTTCGATTATTATCTCGCGCATAACCGGCATCGTTCCTTGGCGGGAAATCCCCGCTCCGCCATGTCCGGAAACGATGGATACCGAGCCTTCATGAGGTCGGAGGCCTTTGCTTTTTCGATACGCTCCATCGCCGCCGATGCGTCCGTCGCCGTCGTCGAGGATAACACCTTTGGCGGTTGTCGGCGTGTCATAAGCGCCGTCCATGAGCATGCTGCGTTCGTAGATGTGGGAGTGTCCGGTGAGCGTTAGGTCGACTCCGCTCGATTCCAAAATGGGCATGAAATTTTCCCGCATTTCGGCTAGCTGCTGTTCGCGATCACTGTCGTGGGATCCTTTGGTATAGGGCGGGTGGTGCCAGAAAGCGACCAGCCATTTGGCATTAGCTTGTTCCAGATCGGCCCGTAGCCACTGGGCCATGGCGGCGTCGGGGCTACGATCGAGATCGTGCGAATCGAGACAGGTGAAGTGCACTTCCTCTATATCGAAAGAGTAGTAAGCTTCCGTGCCTGACGCTACGCCGCCTGCTTCCGCTCGCGTGGGAACGACATACGCGTCGTAGTAAGGACCGATGCCGGAAATTCCGCGCGAGGTGTGTCCTTCGTGATTACCCATCGCGGGCCAGCAGACCGTGTTGCGTAGCGTAGTCTGGTAGGGGGCGAAAAAATTGTCCTGAAACTCCCTATCGGTACCGTCGCTGTAGGCCATGTCGCCGACGTGGATGTAATGATCGACACTTCGACCGGTCCGGCTGACATAGGCGCGCATGGCGTCGTGGACCATGGCTTGTTCTATTTCGCCGGTGCCCGAATCCCCGACAACCCAAAGTCGCATGTCTGTCGAACTGCCAATGCGAGGGTGGGAGACAAAGTAATGATTTTCGTCGCCGCCGGCGAGCGGCTGATTGTTGTCATAGATGGCATAATAGTATTTCGAGTCTGGCTGGAGGCCCGAGACTTGCGCCTCGAATTGATAGGTGTTGGCGGCGGTAGAGGGATCGTGGTCGGCTTCGCGTTGGTCAATTTCATCAGCGGGCTCCTTGTAGAGGCGCGGGATGTTGGTCGCTGCGTTTATATCTGCCGAAACGCGCAGAATAACGGAGTCGCCGCTTACTTCCTCGGTCAAGGCGTCGGGTGAATTGCCGTAGCGCAGAACCGGTGTTGATACACCTTTAGTTCGCCAGACCACGACGATTGAATTCGATGTGGCTTGTTGGAGGTAGGGGCCTCGCGCGAGGCTTCCAGCGGATGCCCATGCGGGAAGGATTGTTGCAAGGGCTAGAGCGAGTGAGAACAGTCGTAGGTTAGTCATAATGAAGCAGAAGATTGGGAGGTAGATCTACTTTGTTTAATAAGAATCGAGTTTTTTTAGAAACGTAGGGAGGACTGGCCTCAGTCCTCCACGTGGAGGAGGATCTCGGAGGACCGGGCCGGTCCTCCCTACCATCCCCAAGGATACTCTTTGAAAAAATCACTCCAGCGCCGAAGCGCCGGAGTGATGTCAAATAGGATTAGAATTCCAACTCGACGCCAATCGAGTATTTTGTTCCGGAGTAACTGGCATCCTCTATGAATGGGGAAAATCCCTGGTAGGAAAGCTGTCCCTCATCCGTAAGGTTGGTACCAGCGGCATAAAGATATACGCCTGAACGCAACCGGTAGGCGATTTCAGCATCCAACCGGTATTCTCCGGCGAAGAATTCGTCGCTTTCGATATCGCTGCCAAGGCCTTCGATAAAGTCGCCGCGGAACCGGTAGTCTATCCGCGTGCTGATTTTAGCCCAGTCGTAGTCGATCGTAGCGGTATATATGACATCCGAGAACCCCGGCAAAACGAGATCGTCACGATCCGTGCGGCTGGGGATATTCGCTTTGCTATCGCTTAGGGTTAAACTGCCGCCAAGCGCCAACCCTTGCCAAGCGCCCGGCAGAAAGTGCATTCGCTGACGGGCGATAAGTTCGATTCCTTTGTTAGTCGCAGTAGTACCGTTAACTGGCTGTTCAAACTCGAAATCTCCCCCATCCGCCGGTATCGGGATGCCGTCCGAGCCGAGGACGTTGAAATCATACACGTTGTCATAGGTGAAATTCTCGATATCCTTGTAGAAAAAACCAATCGAATAGAGTCCCCCATTTTCGGTGTAGTACTCGAGCTGAATGTCGAAGTTGTCAGATAAGGCGGGCACAAGATCGGGATTGCCTTGTTCGATAGCCCACTCGTCAATATTTCCCTGGTCGTCCAATTCGATTTCTTCGAGTCGTCCCTTGGTGAGTTCAGAGAGGCGCGGTCGACCGTAACTACGGTTGTAGCTCTCACGCAAGATGAGGTTCTCCTTGAGTTCATGTCGACCGTGCACGCCCGGAAGCCAGAAAGCAAAAGAACTGCCTTGATTGATTAATTCCACGGAACCCACTTCATCCAGGAATATGGCCTTTTTATTGATATTGCTCCATTCGACATCCTCGTGGCGCGCGCCAACGATAAAAGTGTGTGGGCCTTTTTCATAGGTGCCCATGACATAGCCGGCAAGGGTCTCTTCGGTTGCATCGTAATCTGACTCATTACTGTCGAGCCAAAATCGATCCTCCTGGAATTCGTACAGCTCGGGATTGCTTTGCAGCAAGTTCTTTGCTGCCTGGATGTCCACTTCCCAGTACCTTGGTTTGGAAAAAAGCATCTCGTCTCCGGTATCATTGAGTACAGACGCGAATGGATAGTCATCAACCTCCATATCGTACCGATTCCGGGTCCGGTCCCTAAACAGGTCGCTTTCTCGTAATTTGGCGCCTGTCTTGAAAGTGAAAACACCTTGGTCGCCCGTGAAGGTTTTCTCCCAATCGGCTCGTACCTGGAAGACATCTTCGTTAGTAGTGCCGAAACTGTCCCGGATTTCACCATCGTCCATCAGGCTCAGGTCTTTGGGACTCAAACCGTTGGTAATATCGAGCGCTACGTCGCCCCTGTTGATATCGATAATTTCATAATTGATGATGAAATTCGGATCGCCACCTCTATCCGTACGCATATTCACCTCGGTGCTATCGGTGTCCACGTTCTTGTTCTTCGAGATAAACAGGTCGTAAGTGAGCAAACTGTCAGCTCGCTCATGGCGACCGCCTGTAGATATGGAATACAGGTCGTTTTCATCATTATCAATCGTTCCGACCCAGCCATAGGAGGCCCGGCTGCCGCCGTCAGCGTTACTCGGGTCGGTTCCCCCTCCGCTTGTTTCGTTAAGGAAGGCATAAGTCTTGCGGCCGCCGTCCCGATTTTGAAAGCGGGTGTCGATGTCCTGGTCGGTTTCAAAAGACTCTCCCTTGCGTTCGAAATAGCTGTACGACGGACGGAAATAGAAGGAGTTCTGTTCGTCGGTGCGGAAATCGATTGAGGCGCTGAAGGCGAGGTTTTCAGTCTCCCTATTGTCGAATTCGAAGTGGCTGGATTCAAAAAACCACACCGGTTTGTCCGTAGGAAGGTTCAGGTAGGCATTGTCACCACCGGGATCGACCTGAATCCAGTCCATGTCGGCATTGAGGGAATAGCGGTCCGTATCGTATCTTGAGACGGAGAAACTGACCCCCAAATTATTCTCGCCGTCCCCGACGCTTAAAATATCGGAGAAGGAAAAGCGGACCGAAGAGCCCCAGTTGTCGGGTACGGAATTGAGGGTGCCACCCAGTTTGAGCTTCATCTCCCTGCCTTCGCGCTGGAAAGCGCTGCGCGTAACCAGGTTGACGATACCCCCGATGGCATCTCCATCGCGGTCAGGCGTGGGGGCCTTGATCACCTCGATGTTGGTCACGCCGTCGCCGCCCATTTGTCTTGGATTGAAATCGCGATTGCTGCCCGAGGTGGGGACCCGATTCCCGTCGATCTGGACGGAGTTGAATTCTCCCTCAATTCCACGGATGTTGATGGCGCCCTGCGAACCGTCCTGGTCTTCGTCCACGCTAATTCCGGGCAGACGTTGCAAGGCCTGGCCAATATTCCCGTCGAGCATGGAGCCAAACTGTTCTTCAGACACAATATTGAGGATGCCAGCGGCCGTTTTCTGCCGATTGATTGCGACATCTTGGCCAAGCATACGGGGGCTAACGGTGAATGCTTCCAATTCGTAAACTTGGCTAGTCAAGGCGATGTTTATCGCCTGAGCTCGGCCGGCGGCGACATTCACTGTGGTCACTGACGGCTCCAATCCGACGTAACTAACGGAAAGTTGGTGCGACCCGACGGATACGCCGGAAAGAGAAAAACGCCCTTCGGCGTCGGTACGATCGATCGCGCTAGTGCCAAGCACTCGCACGACGGCGCCATGCAGAGCGCTTCCGGTATCTTCATTGGAAATGTGGCCGGAAATACTGCCGGTTCCGGTTTGAGCAACGATTTCGGGAGAACCCGCCAATACAAGCGCAAGTAGTCCTTGCGTTAGCTTTTTGAGTATAGGTTTTTTTTGCTTCATTTGTGTAGTATTTTGGAGTTGATTTGATACGGTTGGCGACGGAAGTTCATCGCCAGCTGAGTTTCGGTTGTCCGACTCGTCGCTTTGTATCCTCCGAACCATGACTGCTCCGGTAGCTTCGTCGGTCACGTAATATAACCGACTATCCTCTAGCATTCGGGCTAACGCCTCGCTGCATGAGAATGCTCCTTTAAGCGCCTTGGTCTTATACCCGTTTACACGATCTACTAGAAAGAAGATCTGCTCACCCGACTGTTCGACAAACTCCAATAACGTATCGGAGGCGTTTCCAGAAGGAATGTTGTACGGTTTTTTCGAACCTTCATTTGCGAGTAGCGTTGGGAGGCCCAGGAATAAAATCCCCAGAACGACCAACAAATACTGGTTTGAATTCACCAAAAGGATGGTAATTAGTTCGAAGTATAAGTTCGTATCCATAGGATAACTAGCTAATGCCAGACACCTAGGAAGACGGATGACTAAAAAATGTGGGCTACGAAATAGTTAGAAAATCTTTAGTGCAGTCAATCGATGATAGAAAGCTCCATATGAAGCCTCGGATGAAGAGCGTGCTTCTGCAACAAAATCTTCATCTAAAGGATGCATAGGCGAATCTGGATCGTTTGCGATCATATCCAGTTCAAGTGAATTTTTCATTGCTGGGCTGGCTTCAATAACACTCGGTCAAAATCGGATCTTTCAACGGCGATCGAGCCATCCCCGGCCAGTAGTCGGACAAATGCTTCGACGTCCTCTACCAAAAAACTGCCTCCGATGGACAGGTTTCTCAACTCATCGTCCTCGATGATCACCTGTACTACATTCTGCTCATTGAACTGCCGCGCGGCTTCCTCAAGAGGAGTGGCATTGAAAAAGAGCCGTGGGCCTTTCCAAGCGAGGATGTTTTCATATTCTTTAGATTCAACTTTGGACAACAAAGGCACTAGATGGTCGCTTTGAGTGGAGATGGTCACTTGGTCGCCGGCGATTAATTCGGGGTACATTGTAGGCGTTGTTTCCCCACCTGAAATTTCCGGCTCACTTCGCAATGCATCAATCGCTACTCTACCTTCGGTTACCAGAACTTGGACTTCGCTTGAGCCATACCGAACATTAAAAGCCGTTCCGACGGCTTTGACGGATACAGAACCAACTTCCACAAAAAATGGGCGAGAGGCATCTTTCTCTACCTGGAAGTGAGCCTCTCCTCTCAACAGGTTAACACCGCGCCTGCTTTTGGTGAATTCGACTTCCACTTGGGTGTTGGCATTCATTTCCATGACGCTACCATCTTTCAGCGTTATCTGTTGGTAGTCGTTGAAAGTAGTGGTGTAGGAAACGGGTTCAGGAAGTTCATTGGGCGCCATTTCGACCGTTGCCAACCAGAGCCCCAAAGACACCGCGATCAGCGCGGCAATCGAACCACCGATCGCCAACAAAGACCTGCGCCTCTGGCGTTGCAAACGCCCGCCCGCCGATAAGATATCCGCATTGGGTCGCAAGCTAGGGTCATCAATCAAATGACGAAGCTCCTTGAGACGGTTCCAGGATGCATCAAGCTCCCGAAGAGCGATGTCGTGCCGAACATCTCTGGATCTCCATGCCTCGAATTCCTCTTCACGGGCGCCTTCCCATCCTTCGTCGCGTTCAGCTAACCACTCGGAGGCCAGTTTCCTTATCCTTTTCCCCTTGCGATTTAGATTTCTCTTATTCTCAAACATATAGACTGCTTATTCCTCGTAGAAGCTCCCTATCGATCGTCATGCTGCGACATGTACTCCGCGGTTCTGCGCATGCCTTTTGCCAATTGAGCTTTTACGGTATGCGTCGAAATGCCCAGATCTCGAGCAATTTCTTTCTGCGATAACCCGTATACCATTCGCAAGGTCATCACTTGGCGACATCGCCTGGGTAGCGTTTCGACAGCTCGAACCAGTAAATCGATTTCATCCCGTAAACTGACAGTTTCTTCAACATTGCACTCTTCATCTAAGACGGACGAATCGGAAAAATGGGTTAGACTTTCGAATTGAACCACTTTTTTCCGTCGAAACAGGTCGTAGACCGTGTTTCGGGCTATGGCGAATAAGAGGGCTTTAGGCTCGCGAACCTTCTGTTGCTCACGCGCTTTCAGGAGCCGGGCATAGGACTCCTGAATCACATCGTCGACATCCTCCAAGGTAGGGAACTTTCCTTGCAGATATGACCTAAGCTGGGATTCGTAAGACTGAATCTCTCGGGAAAACCATTGGTCTCGCTCTGCTTTCGCCATAGTCTTTGCGATGTCTTGAAGTGGGGTAGTTCGTGAAAACCCGTATTCTAAATACAGATGTAGAGGGCGATTATGGGAGTCAAGTTGGTATTATCCAGCGCAAATGGACGAACCAGACGATCCCATGCTCCCGGGCCGTCTTCGAGCACTGACGGGAACGAGCGCCTCAGCGTAGTTGTCCGATTGCTTCTGCGATCGCGTCTTCTTTTCCCGCCTCGG
>JAJFLS010000699.1 GCA_021772595.1 Opitutales bacterium | reverse complement strand
CATGTCCTCGCACGGCGGTTCGAACTTGGGGATGTTCGCGAAGTAGGCGTTTATCCGAATGCTCGACTGCGTGGCGGCATCAAGCTCTTCCTGTTCGGGATTCGCGCCCTGTGGCAGCGGGGATGTCTCTGCTGCATAGCCCGAGAAGAGTGCCCAAACCATCCCGCAACTCGATAATAGTAACGGGAACGAGCATCGTGGAAACATGGCGGTGTCAGATAGAGGGTATGTTGCGGGAAACGAAATCGATCTAAGGGGAAAATCGCGCCGTTGTCCAATGCTAAGCATTTCAATCTGTAGGGTTTACGAAATATAATCTCGCGTTTTCTGCGGATTCGTTCATAGTGCTACGCTAGCTCTTCCCATCATGCGCGCCCCAACGATCACTCTTCTCGCGGCCCTTTTGGCTGCCGCTCCCATTTTCGGGAACAGCAGCCTCACTGATAATCAAATCGAGACGCTGCTAAACCGTTATATAGAAGGCGTCCGGGAAGGTCGATTCCGCTATTTTGACGGCAAAGGCCAAAGCGATTTGGAAGCCTATCTGCAACAGGGCAGGCTCTTGAATATTCGGCGAGACGTGGTCTACCCCATCGAGCAATCCCTCCCTGAAACGGTCGAGCCCGCGGCTTCTGAAAACGAGACCGACTGGGGAGAAGGAGGCTTCGGCCAAGAGGATCGATCCGCAGGCGCGAACTGGAGTACCGACGCCGGTTGGGGTGAGGAGGAATCGGGAGCGTCCTCGGAAGTGTCGAACTGGATACAAGGCATCGCGCAAGCGTCAGGGATTTGCAACTACATCGAAGCCAAGCGACTTGCGGAATTGATTTTGGATCGCGAACCCGACAACGAGTGGGTTGCCAACAATTATCCGGAGATCACAGCTTGGGCCGAAAAATCAACTCTCTACTTCGACGCGCTCAACGCCGCCTACGCCGCGCTACAAACCGAAGCCTTCGACACAATGGTTGCACAGCTGCGGATCGCACTGCAAAACGCGGCGTCTAATTGCGGTCAGGACGTGGTGGCCCAGTCGCTTTTGACTCAGGCCATCGACGCCTCCAAATACGATCGGGACGCGGCCATCGCTCGAGCGCGATCGGAAGGCGCAATCCATCAACAGACATTCACCCAGATCCAAGCGGCCCGCGACGCCGAAAGCGCCAAGCGCGAGAAAAACAAAAGCGGCATGCGGAGTGGGCTAATGGGACTGCTGAGCACAGCAGCGAAAATCGGCACGCTCAAACAGGCTGGCAACTTGAGCAGCGAGGATGCCATCACGCAAGTTCTCCAGCAAAGCGCTATGCAAGCGAATCCCGAGGCGGCTCAGTTGCTCGCTCAAGCCCAGCAGCTTCAAGGCTTGCCCGACGGAGCCAATGCAGACGCACTGATGCAGACCTTGCAGCAGCAAGGTATTTCCCAAGTGCCAACGAGCGGCGCGGGAACCAGCGGTAGCGCAGCCACTGCCCAGCAAATGAGCCCCATCTGCCAGCGCTTGATGAACGAGCTCACCGCGCTCGGCAAGGAAACCGTTTCCGTTTCGCAGCTCTACGCGAGCTACCAAGGGAACAATAACGTATCGACCGCTCAGATACAAGCGACCGCATCTCAGATCTTGATGCTGCAGGAAAAGACCAAAGCCCTACTCCAGCAGCTAAAAGCCAATAACTGCCCCGGAGCGGACCAAATCCCGAACTTCTAACCGTAGCTCAGCGCTTCAGCCTGAGCCTATTCCTAGAAGCGATCAATGGACAACGCTACTCGCTCGCGAAGTGTACAATTCGTCGCGGAATCTGCCTTCCCCTTTCGCCCAGCATACAACTCAATCCACGACAATAAATCGGGCGATGCGCGAGATGCACTCGCCGTTGACGCAAACCTCGCCTTTGAACTCGTAGGTCCCCGAGGCAGCGGACACGGGAATTTTCTGGCGGTAGACCGACTCTATCGTTCCAAGCTCGCGAGAGAACGTCTTGACAACTGGATAGCCGGGCAAGCGAGTCTGCTGGAAGCGTAGAACGCGTGATTCCTCGGCCTCGATTGGGCCTACGATCGACCCATCTAGCTTGTATTCGACAATCAAGCGCACCGTCTCGCCTTTTCGCACTTTCGAAGGTTCTGCTCGAACGGTGAGCGAATTCAGATAAGCGGGAAACATGGAGGCCTTCCTCGGGGTATCGGCAGCGCTAGACGCAGCTGCGTTTGGATCGCTGGAAAGTTGTAGGCCCGACTGGGCACGCGGCAAAGTCGCTCGCAACGCGTTCGCGTCTAGACCGTTAGACTCTTTGAGAAACTGAATAGATTGATTCGTCAACTGGGCCTCCAGCCATTGAGCGGTGACGAGTTTGTCTTCCAGTTTTTGAAAAGAAGCCTTCCCTTTGTTCGGAGCACGCACAATGAGATTTCCTCTCGTGCCACGCTGAGTTCGAAAGTGCAGATAGACGTCGCTATTATGCATAAAATTCATCCCTATGATCGTCGAGACTTCTCCGGCGGGACTCACAAGAACGCCATAGTTAATCTTAGCGTTAGCCGCCGCTTTAGTTTGGTAGGTTTCCAGAGCGTGACGCACAAGCCCATCGTGGATCAGATGATTGCCCATCAAATTGATACGCAGCACAAAATCGCGCCCGATGAACGCCTCGCGAAGACCCAATATATTCGAGCGGGACAACTCGTTCTTCCGCTTCGCGCTGCCATCGTCATCCAAATTGTAATTGGGATTCTTGGCAGTGGCGGGGGTGATTAAGAAAAGCCCAGCGGCCGCCATGAGCGAGAAAACGGTAGCGAAACGCATGCACTGAGGGGCGGCCATGAGAGTGTTTCAGCGCAAACGAATGCAGATTTCAAACATATATGCTCGCACGCCGAAACGCACAAAACCTGTAAGGGATCCACGCATACAACCGAAAACTCGTTCCAAGCGCACAGGCCATCAGGCTCCCGACTTGCATTCAAGCTTCCCACAGCTCAATCTTCTCCATTCTCTCAGGCTGGACTGACCATCCTCAGACCGCCGCATTCATCGCTCTCTTCTCGGCTGCTTTGGGATAAGCAGCCCTACCTTCCAAGCGTCCGCATTAACTCAACTTCCCGAAGCGTCATTCCCAAATTCATCATCAAAACCTCCACGCTCATCGACGCGCCGATTGCCAGCGTCTACGCCGCGGTGAGAGACCTGAAGCAATGGCCTGCATGGTCGCCGTGGTGATCGCGGAACCGTCAGCCAAAGTGAACGTGGCCAATGACGGCGCGAGCTACTCCTGGGAAGGTGACGTCGTCCACAGCGGCGAAATGGCCATTGTTGGCGGCGAGGAAAATCGTCGCATCGGCTGTCGTTTGACTTTCTTGACACCCTGGAAATCCATGTCCTCGGTCGAATTCACATTCGCCGAAAAGGAAGCCGGCGTAGAAACCACCTGGCCGATGGAAGGATCCGGAAAACGATCTTGTCGCGAAAATCTGCTTTCCGGTCAAATAGGGAATGAAGAGCGTTCTACCGCGAAAGGCCCTTGTCGCTATTCAGTTTCAGCATCTGAACGCGCCTTATCCATGCAATTCGGACAGATGCTATGACTGAATTGAGCTTCTGAATGCCTCGATATGTAAGCCTCCATTCTGCTCCAGGCTCCTTTATCGTTTCGTATATTATGGCAATAGGAACATATTGGAATTATTCCTCGCAAGGTTTTAATCTCGTCCAATGCAACCTTAAGACTGTCATTAGCTGTTCTCAAAACATGCGATTCATGTTTATGTTTCCTGAATATAATGACGATGCCCGCAATCCCCAAGACCGAAAGCAGACCGTATATAAAAACCGTTGTACCAAACCCTTCATCAATACTAGTAAGCACACTGTTCAACGGTATAATAACCTCAAGAACTCCGCGGACATCGCCTTCCTTCCAATCGATTTTGGGGGAATCGGCATGACTGTTATGACAATTGACGCAGCTTTCACGCATTCTATCCGCGACAGCATAACGTAAAACATTATTCTCGACGTCTAAATCGAATTCATAATAGGCGTCGCTTCCATTATTTGAAAAATTATTCCAGGCCCTGTTGCTAAAATCATCGAGCAATCCACCCGTTTCTTCTCTCCATGGGAACGGGTAGGGGCTATACAATCGAGCGTTCGCACCCGAACTGCCTTCACCGATCTTTCCGGCCAGCAAGATACTCAATGTCGCGGGCAATGGGATCGCCTTTTTATCGACGTAGTCAAAGGTAACTTCCAATCCATGCTCCTCTGCAGCAGACACGACCTCAGACGTGTACAATGTACGAAAAGCCGCGATTGCATCACTATAGATTTTCGCGTTTTCCAAGCTTGAAGCCTTCACCGCATTTTCTTGCAGCGTATCCGTATACCAGATCATTCCACCCGATATAGTTGAGAATAATACGAAAATCAGAATTATGATCCGATAATTCATTTTCTATAAATCAACCTTTTAGGAATCAGGAAATTACTTTCATTTTCGGAACGACCAGCTGACGTGCATCGGCTCATTAGGGGACTCGACTAAAGTCGAGGTGAATCTGTAAAGCAATCCCTAAAAATCGGGCCCGATCAACCGGGAAGTACTTCTTTCGTTCGCTATGTAACATAAGCCGAACGACGCCATATCTTATTCACTAATCAGCGTATTGCGAAATCTATAACAACCGAATTATCATCCCTACAAACGTCGATAAATTCATCAACGCGCATAAGGTCTAGGAACGTTACGACTATCGCTCGCGGATCTTCAGGTCCAGCTCAGTCGCCTCTGCTTGCGCTTCTTCCAACGGGAGCCCAGCGTCTACGCCCGGGCGCAAATGGCCGACGTGGCTGACCCAAGATGAATGAAGGATTTGCTGGCGCTTAGCAACCAACTCGAGCAGTTCAGGATCAAGCTCCATCGGCTTACGCCCGAGAGCTTCGAGAATGGTCGTCGCGAGAACTCGATGCCCTTCTCCATTAACATGGACTCCGTCGTCCGACATCGCGAAATCCGCGTCGTCCTTCCGCTGCGCCGCGAGGTATTGGCTGACAGACCCGTGGAGATCAATAACGAGATCCACTTGGTCGCCCAGCGTCATGATCCAAGCCGCGTATTTATGCATCACGTCGTCATAGTCCTCGTAGATCGCAAACCAGGCGTAGTCCTGCGCGCCATCAGACTGCAGCTTGCCCTTCTTCCGCATTGGAAGCGGGTCGAACGCGGGCGGCGTCATCAAAACAAGTTTCGCCCCGCTCGCCTGCACCTTCGCGATAAGCTCATTAACGCCGCTTTGATACACCGCGAATCGCTCTTCGCTGAATGGGGCGTAGATCCCGTCGTTCATGCCATAGCACGCGAAAACGACATCCGGTCTGACTTTCGCCAAGGCACGATCGAGCCGCTCATGGACGTCGGGACGCGGAAACGGATGACTTGGCTCCGAGAGCCCAGAACAGGTCTCGCTAGGCAAACCGAGATTAATCAGGACCGGAACGGACTCCGAATCCTCCAATCGGAGCTGAGCTTCAATCCGGCTAATGTACTGCCCCGCGTGCGTGATCGAATCGCCCAGGAACATGACTCGATTGCCCGGATCGAGAAGGCCTTTGGGATCCGTGCCCTTCGGGGCGCACGCGATAAAAACAAAACTCAATGCGATCAATATTCTATTCATCATCGTCCAGTTCCCGTTAAGTTCGGTGATCGGGACCTCAGGGTCTGATCGAATGTTTCGGCGGTCAATTCGTTTCACCCGTAACTCTGGCCACCCGAAGCCATTCCATCCACTATTTCGTAGTTATCCGCTTCAAACGTAAGCAGCTCCTGCAACCACCGTAAAAAAACGAGAAATCACCGCTCCAAGCAGAAATATCCGTGCTCGGCTCAATCATTCATGCGAGTTCATTCGTATCACTCGAATCCAGAACTTTCTCAACTCCTATCAAAATTTCCGGAATAACCACTCACGCAAAACCCTCCTTCAATAGACCAGACAATACCATGCTCTCTAAAACACATACCTTAATGCTCGCTCTCCTCGGGCTCGCTGCGCTCGCCGCTTCGGGCTGCTCAACAGTGCCCGTCTACCAGCAGGGGCACGTTTCCAAGAGCGGCATGACCTTTTCCGACAACCCGACCGAGACCGACAGCATCAACCTAATCTCCCAGCTCGAGCCCGGAAGCGCCATCTCCGGAGGCGCCCAAGCCGCCGGTTGCACAGCCTGCCGCTAACCGACGACCCAATGAACGCCAAGCACCTCCTACCGCTCATTTCTCTCGCCGCAGCTCTCTCGTCCCAAGCCGCGCCGATCGATCGCTTCGACAGCTCATTCGAGCTCATTGACGCCTCCGACGTGTCGCTCTTTCAAGCCAGCGCGATGACCGTCAGCCGTGCCGATACTTGGGAAACCAATCTCAGCCTCTCCGCCAGTGATTTCTCTTTCGACTACGAGCCGGTCTCTTTCGACTTCAACGGCATCTCCCGCTCAAGGTCCGAGTCGAACTTCGCATTTCAGTCGAACACCCGAAAAGACATCTCCGAGAACGCCACGATTCTCTTCGGAGCGGGCGCCTACGACGGCTACAACAACTACCGCTCCGCCTGGCTCGACGAATACTACCGGCAGCAGTTCAGCGATCTCCAAGGCGTTCCCGGTGCCGAGAACTACGTCGACGCCTCCCCCAAAGGCTACAACCTCAGCGCCGGCCTGCGCTGGATGTACCGGCCCAACAGCGCCTACGCCCAAATCTCTATTTCCCAGCTCCAGGACGACATCGCTCCCGGATACGAGATCGATTTCGACGGACTCCGGCGCGGAGAGCTCGTTCTCGCGACCAGCGCCATCAGCGTCTCGACCGAAAACATCCTCACAAAACGGATACGCTCGCTCGTCACGCTCCGAGCCTCTGAAACCAGCGCCCGCGACGTACGCTACAGCGCGGAAATCGCCTTGAACGCGGCCCTC
>JAJFLS010000698.1 GCA_021772595.1 Opitutales bacterium | reverse complement strand
GCCTTGAATGTCACTGGGTAAATGGGGCGACTCCGCGAACTCGATGATCATCGACTTGATCTCCGTTTTCCCGATTTGCATTTCCCCGCCCCAATAGCTTTTGGTTTGCTCGGTATTTACCATACCTGGAAGCAGTTCGGCAATTCCCGGACCATTGCTTTTGACAAAGGGCTCACCCCAATTGCCGAATGCGATTCCCCAGGGATTGCCACCGCTACTCGTCCGGCGGTATCCGTCAAGCTCCAGTCTTAGAGGACGCATTCGCCAGGATCCGTGCTCGTCCAGACGGCTGATGCCCCAGGGTGTTTCAACCCGCGAAAATGCATGCAAGCCCAGACAAAAGAGAAGTTCACCCCCCGGACTCCAGGTGAATGAGTTAATGTTCTGGTGGGTGTCCCCAGTGCCGAACCCGGTAAGTAATACACTTCGGCTATCGGCCTTGTCGTCGCCATCGCTATCTTCCAGAAACAGCAAATCGTTGCCTTGGCCGATATAGGCCCCTCCGTGCCCGAGAGCAAAGCCGGTGGGCATGTTTAACCCGTCTGCAAATACCGTCGTTTTGTCGGCACGGCCATCCCCGTTGGTATCTTCGAGAATAAGCAATTGGTCATTGGGCGTATCGGACGGTTCCAGCTGCGGATATGCCAGGGTGCACAGAACCCATAATCGGCCAGCCGAGTCCCAGGACATACAAACAGGGTTGGCGATTCCATCCTCCTCGTCGGCAAATAGCTGGACTTCGTAATCTGGATTCAGCTCGAATGACCGCAATTCCGCTTCTACCGAGTTGTCTGTTTCAGGAGGAGAGACCGACCTTTCCTTGTGTATTCGACGACTCTCCGTCACATCCGCCGCATCTTGTGCAACGGCGATTCCGCCCATCATCCAAAAGCCAAATACAACCAGCACCACATTCATTATGTTCATTTTTTTAAATACCATGGTCCGTTATTTCTTGAGCTCATTAATTGTTCTCTCCGCTTCTTCAATAAAAGGAAGGATGGATGAAATTTCCTCTGGGAACCACCGCTGTTCACGGTCCTCATGATCACGACTGCTCGGTTGCGTTTGGCGATTGCCATAAAGAAACGCCCAGTTTGTCGGACGCCAATAGCGGTACCACAGTGTGTTTTTCCGGGCGATAGCTTGTCGCAGTGATTCGATCGAAACCGGATAAAGTGTTGAATCGGTCTTACTACGCTGCACGAATGAAACTCGATTGGAAAAACCCAGTTCTTTGGCGAAGGTTTCTGCAACCAGCCAATGGCCGTCAGATGATAGATGAAGTCCATTCTCGGACCAGGAATCCGAATTCTTTTTGGATACAAATTCCGAAAACAAATCTACAACCGGGAGCTTCTTTGTTCGGCCAATTTCTTTAATAGCCTCCACATAGATCGCGAGCGAGCGATTGCGTTTCTCCATATCGAGATCGAGATGGAGTGCCTCACTGAAAGGAACCGGAGTAACCAGGACAACACGATGCGTGTAGTTTGAAATCTTCTCAATATGTTCGGAGTAGGTCTCTGCGAACTTGGCAACCTGGTCCACACCGTCAAGCGACTCGGTCTGGCCCATCCAAAAGAATACAAGGTCAGCAGCTTCCCGTTTCCGGCGGTCACGTTCACCGTAATCCGGTTTATTGATCGAATAGAAGTTGCGGGGCCGTTGCTGATGATAGACTGTGTCCGCCTGCCAGGCCATGTTTTGGAATCGAAGATGGTGTTCCGGATAAGAGGTCGTCAGTAAGGTTTCCAGATAACCGTGCTGATTGCTGCCAAGTGCATTCGTACCTCCAAAAATGACAATCGATTGATCGTTTTCGATGGCAAAACCGTCCTTAAATGCGGACACCGCCGCCGCAGGTCGAGCTAAAGGCCTCAGAAAGGGTGGCAGATCATCCTGAAGATACACCAGGGCCGGATCGTTGGTCTCCGTCATGCGTTGGACAATCTTCTCATGGAGATTTGAAATGATGGTTTTGTATTCGGGATTCCCGATCTCGTTCTTGGATTCATCTGGGTCATGATTCAGGTCGAACAACTCATCCCGTTCGGGTGCCCGCAAGTAACGAACCAGCTTCCAGCGTTGAGTCCGTATCATGCGCATCTCTTCCACAAACTGCTGAGCATAGTCTTCGCTACTGGAATAAAATCCAAACATGTCATTATCCCAATCTCCAGGATCCTTACCTCGGAGTAGCGGTATTAGACTACGGCCGCGTGTCACTTTGTCATCCGGCATTTCGACTCCGGCCATCTCGAGCAGGGTTGGAAACCAGTCGAGGTTCGAAGTCGTTTGAGCAATTCGGCGGTCTGCTTTAACTACACCGGGCCAACGCACCATGGTGGGAACTCTGACTGAATTGTCGTACATATTCGGGCGCTTATTTTCCCCAACATTATGAGTGGCCGGGACATCGTGCTTCAAAATCCAGTTACCGTTCCCCTTGTGCCAGATACCGTTATGGCCGATGTTGTAGCCATGATCGGAGGTGAAAATGACAACGGTGTTTTGAGTGAGTTTTAACTCGTCCAGCACCTGCATAACGCGCCCAAGATTCCTGTCCACGCTTCGTACCGAAGCCAGATATTCGCGCATCATCTGGGTAACCTGTTCGCTATCGAGGTCGGGGTATTCAGGAATATCAATATGAACATCGCCAGCATAGGGTTGCATGTCTTCTGGAGCAACGGGCAACCACTTGGTATGGGGCGCCCGCGTATGCCAGTTGAGTAAAAATGGCTGCTCCTGATGATGGGCAACATGGTCCGTCAAAAAGCCAATTACGTGGTCAGCCAGGATGTCCGCAGTTAGTCCTTCGTATTTGTTCTTCTCACCCTGTTCCTCAAGATCTGGATCGATCGTCTTGAACCCGCCATGGCGGTGCCCCATGAAGTATTCAAAACCATGGTGCGTCGGGTAAAAACGGTCATTCATGCCCAGATGCCATTTGCCGACCAGGCCTGTGTGGTAGCCTGCGTCACGGAGGGCTTCGGCAAAAGTGATTTCTTCAAGATCTAGACCCTGTTTTTGATCCGTAGGCTTAAACCAGTTAAAGACGCCGACTTCGTAACCATAGCGGCCGGTCAATGTCGCCGCCCGCGAAGGCGAGCAGACCGGGGTGCTGACAAAGGAGTTCACCAAGTATGCGCTCTCGGAAACCAGCCGGTCCATATGGGGCGTTATGGCCTGTTTATTTCCGGATGCGCCTATTGCCCAGGGTGCTTGATCGTCTGTACTGATGAACAGTATGTTGGGCCGATCCTGAATATCACTGAGTGGCAACGAAGCGTCTCCAATTTGTGCGTCGATACTCGAGTGAGACAATCCCAAAACAATCGTCGCGTAGAAAACCAGAATTCTGAGAACGTATACCTTATAAAATTTCATGTAGTTGATTGATGGACATAAAATAGAATTAGCGGGATGTTTGCTTCCTAAAGAAGATCTATAGCATCATATGCTTACGCAATTTCTCACTGGCAGCATGGGCGTCTTCCCCAACCTCCACACATAATGTCGAGCTGCATGGCCTTCAAAGGGTGCCGCTGCTGCTCGAAGACCAATCAAAGAAGCTCCAAGAGGTAGGGTCAGTGCTAGACGCAGAAAATCGCGTCGGGATTGAGTGGGGCGAATCGATTTCATGTTATTTAATTTTTAGTAGCTGAACGTTTTGAGCAAATAGATAGTTCCGTGGTGATAATAAGCCGACAATATGAGGATTATGGCAGAAAAAAGCGTGGCAGAAAGAAGCGTCACTCCTGGCGGCAGAAAAGCAGCAGGGTCGGCCCTTTTTGGCAACACGCCCTCTACGTTTGACCCCTTACTCCCGAGAAACGCATCCAGATGCGATGTCTCTAGCTTATTGGGAATTTCGATGCTGACGAAGCTGCCGAACGATCGGTAGATTTTTTTGTAACCTATCATCTCCCTCCTGGCGTTATGTCATGAGCGACGACCGACCCATCGCTGCGCGAACAGGCTTAAAATGACTTCTCCCCATTGTGAATCTAGTAAAAACAGGTAAACCCATAGCGACTCGAAAAGGCCAGGCGCGTAACGAGGAAGTCTTCCGCGCGGCGGCTCGGCTGATGGTGCAAAGAGGCTACGGAGGAACTTCCATTAGCGATATCGCCCAGGCGGTCGGCATGACCAAAGCGGGTCTCTACCACCACATCACTGGCAAGCAGGATATGCTCTTTCAGATCCTGATCCACACGATGGATGGAGTGGAGCGTGATGTCATTGAGCCGGTGAAACAGGTTGAGGACCCTGAGGAACGGCTGCGGGAAATCATCCGGCGACATCTACGCAGATTGTTTGAAAACGGACTGGAATTTGCGCTCCTTTTTCCGGAGCGGCGCCATCTTGAACTCGCGCAGCAGGAGGCTGTGGTTCAACGGGCCAAAAATTACCTGGGCCTGATTTGCGTAGCAATGCGCGAACTGGCGGACCAAGGGAAACTCCAGGATCTCGATGTCAACATCGCTGCCGTCCACATCTTACAGACCATTTCGGGTATTGCCCGATGGTACACGAAAGACACAGGGATTTCCGAGGACCATCTCGTAGAGCAAACCGTGAATTTTAATATGTCGGCGATCCTCAAATAACTGACAGTTGGGCTATTCTAAAACGTTAAAAAGTTTCTTCAATTACCCAAATAAAATGAATGGTACGAACAGGAACCCCTTGATCCCGCTCTTTGCGAGCCTAGCCATTGTGGCGATCGCATCCTTTTCGAATGCGCAAGCGCCACAACCCTCCGAAGCTCAACTATCTCAATTGCTCAAGCGTTTTCCCGAAGCGGATGTGGACGGCGATGGAAAGCTGTCCCAGGAGGAGTTCAAGGCCGCCTACCAAAAGGCGATCCAATCCAGGAAGGGAAATGCGCCCTCGGCCGCGGCAGCGCAAATGGCGATGGGATTTAATCCTGGCTGGGATGAGGATGAGTTCCCGCCGCACGCGGTAAGCCTTAAGACGCCTGATGAAATCATGGCCATTTACAAGAAAGGCGAGGCGGGCCGAACGTATGCGGGAGCGGACGATGCAATGTCCTTCCCCAAGCCTGCCGATGGGTTCCTGCGCATCGTGGGTACGGGCCACAGCTTCACTGCGCCCGGCTACAGAACCTTACCCGCCATC
>JAJFLS010000697.1 GCA_021772595.1 Opitutales bacterium | reverse complement strand
TAGGAAATTCCAAAACTCGCCCTGCGTTTGGAATAGCATGTACAGTCCGCAAATTCGGTCTAGCGAATTGTTGAAAGCTATCAGCAATTCACTATCAACAACCACTAGATTTGAAAGACCATCGAGGTTGGTAAGGGCGGCATTGGATTGAATCGACAGACTGCCTACGTCGGTCAGACTGAGTAGACCTAGCGTGTCAACAAGCGCGTCATTATTGTTTATAGTAAGAAATCCGCCAACTGATTGGAGGTTCTTGAGGCCATCCAAATTAATGATAGGATCTCCCGCGCCCGCCGAGGTTTCAACCACCAGATTATTCGTTACTTCTGTTACATTTAGAGAAGCATCCACTTCTGCCTGTGTTGATAGGTTGAGACTTGCAACCGTATCTGAATGGCCGAGGGGTACCATGATTGTGATTAAGCATGCTGCGAACAGCTGCGATAATTTTGATTGGATTAGATTTTTCATAGTTTACGTCCACCTCAATGGTCTCATTATTAAGCACTTCGAGTCTATGGATAAGGCAGGCTGTTGCGTTAACATACCGTAAAACGTAGGGACAAATTCTACCCATTAGGAATTGCGATTCAGTGACCTGTAAGTATTGTTCACTTACGCCATTATGGGACGTTCGCATTCTTGATCGCTGAACAGAGTCGGAAGATAAGTATACAATAGCTCCAAAGGTTCTTTGAGCCGAAATCCGGAAGAAACGTCCTTTTATTGACGGATCTCTTCAGGAGAAGGCGTAACCAGCGTTAAGGTTATCCTTGATCGATCCCGTGCGAATTCCTCGTGCAGAATGATCTGCAGTTTCAATAAGCGACTGGCTCGAAAGAAGATGACTGCTTTGAATTTGAAAACGCCTTGAGTCATTCAGCAGCTCGCTGGGATCGCGTGCGTTTTAATCACTGTAGCGTCCGGGCCTCGCAGGAATATTTCTCTTGACCGTCGAGAGGTAATGCGGTTTTTCTTTCTCTCAATCATCGAGAGGAGAATATGGGGAAGAAAAAGAATAGTCTACTTCAAGGCGCGGTGGAGCTTCTGATTTTGCGAGCGTTGCGAGACGAGGATCGGCATGGCTGGGGGATCCAGCAGCGGATCGACCAGATTGGGAGCGAGGCATTGTCGCTAAAGCAGGGATCGCTGTATCCGGCGCTGATCCGATTGGGGGATCAGGACCTGATTCGCTCGGAATGGCGGATAACGGAGAACGGCCGCAAGGCGAAGTACTACATCCTCACCAAATCCGGTCGAAAGCGGCTCGAAGAAGAGGTCGAGCAGTGGCGGGAATTTTCGCGAGCGATGAACCTAGTTATCGAGACGGCCTGAGCGATGAAGATCGTGAGAAAGGTATCCAACCGGCTGAAGGCACTGTTTCTCAATGGAAAGGCGGAGTCCGAGTTGGATGATGAGATGCAGTTCCATCTTGAGATGGAGATCGAGAAGAATCTCGAGCGTGGAATGTCTCCTTTTGAAGCCAGACGATCCGCACGCGTTTCGTTTGGAGGAATGGAGCAGGCGAAGGAAGACTGCCGCGATGCTTGGGGGATTCGATTCCTTCAAGATTCATATCGGAATTTGCGCTTTGGGCTTCGATTGTGTTCGAGATATCTGAATACGAGTATTCTTGCGGTCGTGGTGCTGTCGATGGGCATCGGGATCGCCTCCATGATGTACACGATGTCTAGCAAGCTGCTAGATACGAGTTCAGGCGCGGATCTCGACGATAGGCAGCTCTACATACAATGGGAGTTGGGGACCGCGCAAGGTGAGCCGTTCAGTAGTCACGATTTCAAAGTCCTTAGGAGCGAAGTCGATTCGCTGGAAGACCTAGCAGGTATTCAGAATTCCGGATTCTGGTTTAGTTTGCCGTTAAAGAAGGACGAGGGCAAGCAGTACAAGGGCGTTAAAGTCACGGCGAATTTCTTTGAATTGGTGAATGCCAAGCCGATTCTCGGCAACTCTTTTTCGGATCAAGATGCGCAGTCTTACGAAGCGCGTGAAATCGTGATTTCGGATTTGGTTTGGGCGGATTTTTTCGATCGAGACAAGGCAGTTCTGGAAGCGGAGGTGATGCTAAACGGCGATCAATGCAAGATTGCCGGAGTGATGCCGACAGGATTCGCGTTTCCGCGCGATCAGCAAATCTGGATGGCTACAGACTGGCGAGAGTTCGATGGAAAGCCGCGAGCCTCTGCCCCAAAAATTGGCGTAACGGGGAAGTTGAAGCCAGGATTGGGCCTCGATCAGGCGCGAGCCGAGCTAGAGACGATAGCCTCCAATTTGGCAGTGGCGTATCCTGAGACGAACGAGGAACGCACGCGCGTACGCTTGACACCCTATCGGGAACAATTCGTGGATGATGATGCGAAGGCCATCTTGTATCTAGGGTTGTTTGGTTCGTTGCTCGTTCTTACATTCTTATCGACCAATGTTTTTCAGATAATCATGGGTCGAACAGCGATTCGGAGCCACGAGCTCGCCGTGCGACGGAGCCTCGGAGCCAAACGGAGTCACGTAATTTGGCAGGTGGTCGTGGATGGGCTTGCGCTGTCCGGAATGGGTGCGATTTTCGGTATAGGTTTTGCGGCGCTAGGACTGCGCGTTATTTCGGATCAGCTTAGCGTTTTCGAAATGCCATGGCTGCATGATTTCCAACTGACGCCTGGCGTTTTTCTCTTCGCGATCGGCGCAGCTCTGTTTGCAGGCATCGGCTCCAGCATCATTCCCGCATGGCGAGCATCGAGAATGAATTCCTTCTCGATTTTGAAAGACGACTCGAGAAGCTCCTCGAGCATCTACATCGGTTGGCTCTCTAAAGCGATGATCACTTTCCAGGTCCTCTTTTCGTCGATTCTGCTTTTCCTCAGCGTCATGTTGCTTTGGCCATCCTTGTTCATGGACTCTTTGGAAATGCCTTATGACAAGAATACCGTATTGACGGCAGGGATGCAGCTCGGAGCGGACCCTCAATTCGAAGAGCCGCGTGACGTCGAACGACTCTATCCCAGACTGAAGCAAAAACTGATGGCAACGCCAGGTGTTCGAGCAGTCGCTCTGGGTTCAGGGAAGTTTGGAATTATGGGCGATCTTCGGGGCATTGAGATTGAAGGCGAAGAGGAAGATAAAGGCTCATCGATGAGAATCTCTCAAATCAGCACAGCGACGCCCGATTTTCTGGATGTCTATGGATTGAAACCCCTCTCTGGAAGAATGATCAACGCCTTCGATTCAGAAGAGTCATTAACGGTGTGCGTTGTGAACTCTCATTTTGTGGATACGCATTGCAAAAATGTGGATCCTATCGGCCTGCGGTTGAAGATAGAGCAAGGTAGCAATGGCTATTCCGAATGGATTACGATCGTGGGTGTTATACCCAGCCTAATGCCCAACCTGCCTGGGACGAAAGAAGAAATCGACAGACTCTTCAGCCAAATCCTGCTCCCCTTTGCGCAACATCCGCTTTGGAATCCGACGATCCTATTGAGCGCTCAGAACGCTGACAATGACCGCTACCGTCTAGCGATTCGAGAATCGGTGAAGGAGCTAGCGCCGCTGGTTCGATTTCAAGGACCGATTCTCACAATTGGAGAGGGATTGAGTTTTGTGAGCCGGATGATCGACACCATTTCTTTGGGTGGTAAATTTCTTGGAGGCGCGATTCTTGTAATATCGATCATCGGGCTCTATTCGATTATCGCTTTCACGACGAACCAACGACGCAAGGAATTCGGCATCCGCATCGCGGTCGGTTCCAATGCCTGGGGGGTCATGAAATCGGTAATGAGACCCTGGGCGCTGACGATAGGCTCGGGATTGATATTAGGATTCATATCCGTATTGAGCCTTTTGGTGGGCTTGCATTCCTTCTCTGTTTCGAATGGCGGTATGGAGGAGGATCTTCGGGGGTATACACCCATTTTCCTGACAGTCGCAGCGATTGTCGGTTTGGCGACCTTGATAGCGATGATCATCCCCGCCCGGCGAGCAGCGAAAATCAATCCGATGGATATCATTCGCGCAGAGTAGGGCGGGGAGATCGACTTTCCCGTCACATTAAAAACCGTCCAGCAAACGTGTAGCGAGATCTCTCCGGCAAGATAACATCCAAGGAGCCGTATCGGGCTAACAGTATATCGAAGCTTGACATAACAATTCCATATATCGAAGCTTGATACATGGAATTGATGCAAGGCACCTTGGATATGCTGATTTTGAAGATCCTGGCTTCGGGGAAGCGACATGGGTATGACATTTCGAAGCGGATTCTTTTGCTGTCGAATTCGAGTTTGAAGGTAGGGCACGGGTCGATGTATCCGGCTCTTCATCGACTGGAGAAAAAGGGTTTTGTTAACTCGATGATGGGCGAAACGGCCAGAGGTCGATCGGCAAAGTTCTACGAGCTGACTAAGCACGGTCGCGAGCAGGTCGAGCAAGAGAAGCAGCAGTGGCGCGACTTTGTCGCAGTGATTGATGTGATTCTTGAGGAAGGCTGAGTTGATATTAAGGCTGAAGGATGAATGCGAACTCTGAATTATGGTTGTGGGTTTTGGGAAAAATTTTCAGCAGGGAGCAAAGTAATACTGGAGGAATTTTAATTTAAAGTGGGACGTTGGCTAACAGAAATTGGTCGAGTCGTACGCTTCGCGTTTGGATTCAGACGTAAGCAGGACGAACTGGATACGGAAATGAAATTCCATGTCGAAGAAGCGGTCGACGATCTCGTGGAGCAAGGTATGGATCCCAAAGGGGCCCGTAAAACTGTTCTACGCGAGTTTGGCGGGTTGGAAAAGATCAAAGAAGATTGCCGCGACAGCTGGGGAACCCGAGTAATTGCGGAAGTGGTACGCGACGCGCGCTATTCGCTCCGTTTACTGTGGAAAAGCAAAGGCTTTAGTCTCGCGGTCATCGCGACGCTGGCTTTGTGCATAGGAGGGAATGCATCGATATTCACGATGCTCAATACCCTGTTGCTGCGCCCTCTTCCTTTTCCCGAATCGGAACGAATAGTGAGCATCTATAACTCGTACCCGAAAATGGGAGTCCAAGAGGGAGGCAGCAATGTGCATATGTACCTTGATTTTCGGGATGAAACGAATGCGTTTAGCAGCTTGGCGCTTATCGATTCCTTTGAGGGAAATGTTGGAGGGGGAGACTATCCGGAGCGCATTTTCGGTTTTTCGGTTACGCCTGATTTTTTCCAAACGATTGGCGTTAATCCGGAGGTGGGGGGCTTTTTCTCGGAGGAAAATAGCATTCGCGGTCAGCATCGAGTAGTTGTGCTGAGTTTTCGCTATTGGAATGATCGTTACAACTTGGATCCGAACGTCGTCAATCAGTCGATACAGGTAAACGGAGATTCTTACGTGGTGCGTGGAGTCGCTCCGCGTTCTCTTGAGGCCTTGTATCCGGATGCCCAGATGTATGTGGCTTATTCTTGGGTTCCGGGTTCCGTTGATCCGATGAGTCGGCATTCAAATGATCCAGATTTGATCGGGCGCTTGGAGCCGGGGACTTCCATTGCAATTGCGAAATCTCAGATCGATGCCCGCGACCAAGCATTTTTCGAAGCGCTGCCGGCTGAGATGGGACAAGGCCTCGTCATTGCCGGTCACGAGACGAAAATCGAAAATCTTCAGGACAAAAGAACTAAAAGCGTACGGGGTATACTCTATCTACTTCAAGTCGGAGGGGTCTTCGTGTGGCTCATTGGCTGCGCCAACGTATCGAATCTTGGATTGACGCGGTCGAATGCTCGACAGTGGGAATTCGCTTTGCGAAAGGCTCTTGGGGCGAAGCGTTTCGATCTTGGGCGGCAGTTATATTGTGAAAGTATTATACTTTCCATTGCGGGCGCTGCGGTCGGGGTCGGGATTGGATTGTTGGGGATCAAGTTGATAAATACCTTTGCGATGGATATGCTGCCTCCGATGCAACTGCTTACCTTTGATTCGGGTTCTGCAGCATTTGCCTTCGGCATGGCGATTCTCAGTGGATTGCTGGTGGGAGGACTTCCTGCGATGCGACTGTATTCTCGAAATCTGGTTTCTGCTCTGAGCGAAAGCTCTAGAAGCTCGTCGGCTAGCAAAACATCGCAGCGGATAAGTTCCGCATTGGTTTGCGGTCAGATTTCGCTGGCGCTCATATTACTTGTAGGAGCGGGGTTACTAATGCGAAGCTTTGCGAATATTGTTGCGAGAGATATCGGTTTGGACCCGGAAAAAGTAACCACATTAAGGATACCTCTAACTGGATTGAAGTATCGGAAAAATGAGCACGTTATCTCTTTTGAAAAAGAGATTCTGGAAATGATAGCCGCATTGCCCGGCGTGGATTCAGTAGGGATCGGATATGATTTACCTATGACTACTGATTATGATAATAGCGTATTTCAGTTTTCCGGCAGCAATTTTGGTTCCAATGATAAGCCTCCGATTGCATTAAATACGCGCGTTTCGCCGGGGTATTTCGAAACGCTCGGTATAGAGGTTTTGCGAGGCGAGGGCTTTGGACCCCTTGATGCATCGCGAACGAGGAGAGGCGTTGTTATCGATAAGAGACTAGCCGACTTGTATTTTCCGGGCGAGGATCCGGTCGGGAGACGGTTTATTAATGATTTTGGCAGAAATGATCCGGAAAACTGGCCGGAGATTATTGGTGTCGTCGAAAATGCGAATCACGAGAGGATTGACGAGGAAATGGGAGCGCCTTTCGCTTATTACAGCCTCTATGAGGGAACACGGCAGACCTTCAGCGTTTTTATAAAGAGCGAACATGATTCGGGGCAACTTGTCACCACGATCCGCAAGCTAATCGCAGAAGGAGATCCAAATATCCCAGTCTTCATGAGCGGTGCCTTATCGGATTATCTGGACGAGACGCTGAACAGTCGTCGGATGGTGATGCTATTGATCACGATAGCGGCAGGGATTGCTTTGCTTCTTTCCGCGATAGGAGTCTACGGCGTTATGGCCTACGGAGTTGCCTCTCACAGGAAAGAGATTGGCACGCGCGTGGCAATCGGGGCGAGCCGCGTGGAGATAGTGAAGCACTTTTTGAAACGCGCTTTGGTGAAAAC
>JAJFLS010000696.1 GCA_021772595.1 Opitutales bacterium | reverse complement strand
TAATAAATGGAAATACATTCGGGGCGGCGCCCGAACGCTACCTAATTGAAGGGAATTCCAGGGTAGCGCCCGGGCGCCGTCCCGTTCCAACGATTCGCCGAACTGACTTATTAAACTCTCTCTTAGGGACTCGGAATTGCTGCCGAGGATCGGAGTTGATTGATTCCAACTTTCTTCCTTCGCGTCTTAGCGACTTCGCGTGAATCAATATCATTGCCTAAAGAATGTACGGGCGGAGGTCTTCTATGGCTTCGCTGATATTCGCACCCGTTAGATCCAATCGCAAGGGTTCTTCGAATGGGATCTCTTCTTCAAGCTCCTCGGCGTTTTCACGGATCCGCTCGTACTCGCTAGATGTAAGGAGCCGATCGGCAAGCACGATAATTTCCGGACGCCCATCGATCATCGATTCAATGTGTCTTCTCACTTTTTGCTTCATAAACCTATCGTAACAATAAAATGACGCGTGGCAAAAATAAAGGGAAGGGAAGACGCTGAGGCCTCACCCGAATTGACGTTCCGGCGTAGCTACGACGCGAATGCGGCCTGGAACAACATAAGACCGCTTAAGTTGACGCGTGTGCCCTTTGCAGGAGAGCGATTGAGAATTCCTCCCCGCAAGAGCGATCCGCTTGATTATCGAACATGTTGAATTACATTGCGACGCCATCTTCAAAACATACCTTCAATCCTCAAACAGCACTCTTAAACCGTCGTCTCAATCACACCGAATGCCCAGGCAAGGCCACCCCTACTTTCGAATCGATCGCTTCGGCGACTCACCCCTCTACTGCAACGAGCGAAGCGCTTTGCCCGAGCCGAAGGTCACACTTCTCGGAGGTCAATTTCTCGAAGGGAATACGATTGAAAAAAGACGCGGAGCTGCCAACCAAGCCCGATTTCTAGAGCGTTCCCTCAGCAAATGAATCCCTCCAATGTCCTCTTCATCATGTCCGACCAGCATGCCCGTCACATCACGGGCTGCTACGGCAATGAGATCATTCGCACGCCTAACATCGACGGCCTAGCCGAACGTGGAACTCGATTCGACTCGGCTTACACGCCATCGCCTATCTGCGTTCCGGCGAGAGCCTGCTTCGCAACCGGCAAGTACACGTGCAATACAGGCTACTGGGACAATGCCCATCCCTACGAAGGAGCGGTTCGCGGCTGGGGTCACGAGCTGATTGATCAAGGGCATCGTGTCGAGTCCATCGGCAAGCTGCACTATCGAGACGATAAAGATGAAGATGGATTCAGTGCTCACCACATTCCTCTAAACGTCGTTGATGGCAAAGGCGACCCTCAGTCCAGCATTCGTTCCGACATTCCCGTTCGCTCTGGAAATCACGAAGCGATCGCCTCGGCGGGACTTGGAGAATCGGGATACCTCAATTACGATAAAGAGATTTCGAATACCGCTTGCCAATGGCTGGAAGAAGCCGCTCGCTCCGAAGACGAAAAGCCCTGGGTCTTGTTTGTTTCCTTCGTCTGTCCCCATCCGCCCTACACCGCGTTTCGGGACTATTTCGAACACTACATCGCGCAGAACATTCCATTCCCTTTTCAAGGCGCCCAAGCGGATTGGCCCGACAACCCGAGCCTCAACGAGCTGCGCCGCGTATTGGAAATCGATAAGCCTTTTTCAAAAGAAGAAACGAAGCGAATTGCAGCCGCCTATTACGGAATAGTAAGCAGCATGGACGATCGCGTCGGCGAGGTCCTGGCAGCTTTGGAGCGAAACGGTTTTTCCGAAAATACGCGAGTCATCTACACATCCGACCACGGGGAGAGCCTAGGGCAACGCGGGCTCTACGGCAAGTTTACGATGCACGAGGATTCCGCAGCGATTCCCCTAGTTATGGCGGGCCCGGAAATTCCGAGTAATCATGTTGTCGATACGCCGGTGTCGCTCGTCGATTTCTATCCCACTCTATTGGAGATGACCACTATCGAAGATCGTCAATGGGAAACTAAGTGTGACGGAGTCTCATTGAACCAACTTCTGCTCGAGGAGAATGAGGACCGATCCGTCATCAGCGAATACCACGCAGTAGGCTCGCAAAACGCTTGGTACATGGTGAGGAAGGGTCCCTATAAACTTATCTACTACATCGACTCTCCACCTCAGCTTTTCAATCTGGAAGAGGATCCCCTCGAGCAGCGAGAACTTGCAGGAAACCCCCGCAACAAGCCAATCTTAGATGCGATGGAAAAGGAATTGCGACACTACCTTGATCCCGAGGCGACCGATCGTCGTGCCAAAGAGGACCAGGCGGCGTTGATCGAAAAATACGGCGGTCGCGATGCCGTCCTCGGTCGCGGGACCTTCATCAATTCGCCCGCGCCCGGAGAAGATGCCGCATTCCTAAGAGATTGTTAAATAAGTCAGTGTAGGAGCGGGTTTATCCCGCGATAGAGCAGATCGTCAATAAGCAGAATGAGAATTATCGCGGGATAAACCCGCTCCTACAATTTGGGAAACGAACGAAACGGACTTATTTAACAGTCTCTAAGAGAAAACGAATGACGCTCAGAAAATTCTATCGACTCCTGGCAACACTTGGAATCATGGCGGTCGCGATCGGGCTTTCGAACCGCTTCATATCCGATCAACCAGCAGCCGAAGTCTACCCGGGGAAATCGATAAAGATCATCGTGCCATTTAAGCCCGGCGGCGGAAGCGATCGAATCGCCCGCACAGTGAACGCATTTACTGAAGCTGAATTCGGACGAAGCTTCATCTTTCAATACAAGCCCGGAGGCGGTGGACACCTGGGAGTGGGATACCTATCAAAGTCGCGACCCGATGGATACATGATCGCCACCTACAATACGCCTGACCTCGCGCTGGGCCCCTTGACCGGTACGGGTCAATACGATCTCGATGACCTCAGCATCATCGGGCAGATCGCATTCGACCCTAACGTTTTCGCGACGCTAGTGAATAGCCCTTATGCCGATATGACCGCCTTCATGGCCGACGCGAAAGCCCGCCCTGGAAAGATCCGCCTTGGAATCGCCCAGCCGAAAGGAGGCACGCACTTGTCGACCCTGGCCATGCTGGATCAACAGAATATCGATGTAAGCGTGGTGCTTTTCGCCGGAGGTTCCGAATTAGCGACCGCCGTGCTTGGAGGCCAGGTCGATGTCGGCATATCAGGACTCACTCCGTTTTTAGGATCGATGGAGCGCGTCAAGTTTCTCGCGACAACTGGAGAAGCGCGTCATCCCAAAATTCCGAATACGAAGACGATGAACGAATTAGGCATCCCAATGAACTCGGGCATCGGTCGCGTTTTTCTCGCCCCTTCTGGAATCGATTCCGCGAAGCTTGAGCGACTCCGACGCGGATTTCGAAAAATCTACGCCACTGAAGCCTTCAAGGTGGAAATGCGAAAGATAGGCAACGAACCCGTCTGGCTCGACGGCGAACAAGTGAAAGCAAATCTGGCAGAGTTCAGCGAAAGCGCCGCGCGAATGATCAAGAAATACGGCCTATGATGAGGAGAATAAGGATTAGGTTTTTAGGTGATAGGGGTTTAGGTTGCGCCAAATCTCTCAAAGTAGCTCAGTGCTTCAGCCTGAGCATGCATTTCAACAATGTAGGAGCGGCTTTACGCCGCGATAAAGACGAGGCTCAGGCTGAAGCTCTGAGCTACTGATTTGCGATAATGGAACAGCTCGTATCCGGATTCTCAGACATTCTTACCATCCAAACGCTACTGGTCATGTGTTTGGCTATCACAGGCGGCATCGTCGTCGGCACGCTGCCAGGTCTGTCTTCCGTTATGGCAATCTCTCTCATGCTGCCCATCGCCTATGGATTCGGCCCCGTGGTTGGACTTAGCATGCTGGGAGCGATCTATACCGCCGCCCTCTACGGTGGAGCCAATTCCGCGATTCTTCTCAACACGCCAGGCACGCCCTCTTCTCTGCCGACCGCGTTTGATGGCTTTCCACTGACCAAAAAAGGTAAAGCGGATCGAGCGTTGTACGGCGCCTTATTCGCCTCCGTTATCGGAGGGCTGTTCGGCACGGTCGTGCTCATCGTCGCATTCGAGCCCTTGGCGAACATTTCGCTACACTTCGGGCCGCCGGAGTTCTTCTTTCTTTCCTGCTTGGGACTGTGCGCAGTGGCGGCGATTTCCGAAGGACAAGTTTTACGAGGATTGTTGAGCGCGTGCATCGGGCTTCTCATCGCGCTCATCGGTCAGGATCCAGTTTCAGGCGATGTCCGATTTACCTTCGGCATCTATCCGCTCATCTCGGGAGTCGAAATCATTCCGGCGCTTCTCGGACTGTTTTCGCTCTCTCAAGCGATGAACATCCTCGAAATGAAAACCAGTCATATCGCTCCTTACAAAGCGGAGCCCGGCGTCATCGGGCTGCTTGCGAAAAAAATGGGCAGCGCTTGGGCAACCTTGTTGCGAGGTTCGACCATTGGCAGCGTAGTCGGGATTCTCCCAGGAGCTGGTGGAGCCATCGCCTCGATCATCGCCTACAACGAAGCGCGGCGGACTTCCAAAGATCCAAGCGAATTTGGAAAAGGTGCAATCGAAGGCGTGATCGCATCCGAGTCCGCCAACAACGCACAAGTATCCAGCAGTCTGGTACCGATGATGGGGCTCGGCATTCCGGGCAACGTGAATGCCGCCGTCATTATGGGAGCTTTGATGTCCTTCGGCATTCAGCCGGGAATGGGTTTATTGACCAACAGCTCGGATGTCGCCTACGCGTTCATGGCCTCACTTGTTGTCGCGAATATTCTACTACTTGGAATTGGGATATACATGGTGAAATTAACAGCCCGCGTTTTACTGATTCCGAATGCTTATCTTGGGCCCGGCGTCATCGTACTCTGCATCGTGGGAGCCTATGCGGCGGCCTATGACATGTACGGCGTTTGGGTAATGTTTGGAACAGGCATCTTGGGCTTCATCATGCTCAAACTGAAAATACCCATCGGCCCAATGGCCCTAGGAATGGTCCTAGGGCCAATCGCCGAAAAAGGATTGGGGCAGAGTCTGCAAATGGCTGGTAGCGAAGCTAGTCTCTTGCAGTTCGCTCTGTCGCGTCCAATCAGTCTCATCCTATTCGTTCTTTGCGTCCTGACGCTTTTCGCCGCGATCTATGTAGAGCGAAAAACGAGACAAGCCGAAGCCTTTGCGAAAGGAAACGAAGATGAGTAAAATCCGTTTGTCGCTCGTCGATCTTTTTCTGGTACTCGCGGGCGGAGTCGCGTTGGCGTTCTGGCAGCAATCGGACACACTCGCTGAGCCATTCGATGCCTATCCCAAACTAGTTAGCGGCCTCCTAGTTTCACTGGCTATCGCATGTCTCGTGCAAGAACGTCTGAAGCCCTCGATCCGTTCGGAAAGCGGATCGATCCGGACCTTCCTGAAAGCCGGATCGCTGGTCGCAGGGATCGCGCTCTACATCGTATCCATTTCCACAGTCGGCTACTTCGTCTCCTCGTTCATCTACCTTCTCGCGATGCTCCAAATCGGCAAGTACGGGATCGACGAAGAGTTCCTCGAAACGAAAACTCTAATCACTGATTCCGCAGTCGCCGTCGCCATCACCGCTTCAATCGCAGTCGTATTCAAGATCGCGTTGAATCTCGTTTTTCCGGACGCCTGGTTGTTTTGATGAATACAAGTCACGCGAGAAAAATCGATAGAATCGGCATAAATGTTTCTTTGATAGCCGCTTAAATCAAGAAATCGATCTGTCTGTTTTCGCGTAAAATACCGCAACAGTGCCCAAAAGTCCGGCTTTTTGTCCCTTTTCTGTCCCTTGAATCTGACTGGATTTTCGGATGTAACACTATTGGCAATTCTGTTACATCAGTTTCACGTTACGGAATACCTAATAGTGTTACATTATTGTCCATCCACCAAGACACGGTTAGGATTAGAAAATTCTAATCTGAAAAGTATCCGTTTCTAATATTAGTCTGCTAGAATGATCCACCTGTCGCAAAAACCGCGACGAATACAAAACAATCAACAGAATACCTATCATGTTATCTATACCTAGCCCACTTCATCCAGCCATCGTTCACTTCCCAATAGTGCTGATATTGGTTGGAACTGTAATTGCTTTAGCCTCGATTTTCGTCCGTCGCTGGCATCTTCCATGGATTGCCGCAAGCCTCCTGATTCTGGGAGCGGTCGGAACAGTTGCTGCAACCTGGTCGGGCGAGGAGGATGAGGAAATTTTGGGCGCGATTTCGGATCCTGCGGAAGAACTTCTTGAGGAACATGAAGAATGGGGTGAGATCACCCGTAACCTGTCTCTGATCGCCGCTTTTATGGCTATAGCCACAATCGCAACCAGTCGCTTTGTTAGTGTCTCTCGTGGTTTTGGGATTGTCGCCGCTCTCTTTGCTTTGGGTGCAAGTTATGCTGTTTTGGAAACCGGACATTATGGAGGTCAGCTCGTTTATAAACAAGGAGTGGGTATTAATACTTCAGCCGGGAACAAACACCCGGCTGAGGATGGCACTTCGAGGCGTTCATCCAAAAAGTCCTGTGACGACGATTGAGCATTTCGGCCATAAAGCCTCCAAATTTCGGGGGGGCTTTTTGCTTTTCATCTCATGTCGGAAACACATTCTGATTCCATGCGAATTCTTGTGGCTGAAGACAATCCAAAGGTGCGCACGCATATTGCTAGAGCGCTGGTGGCGGCAGGTCATGCCGTGGATGAAACAGACGACGGAGAGGAGGCATTGTGGCTTATTCGAGAACACGCCTATGGCGCGGTGATTCTTGACATCACAATGCCGGGGCGGGACGGAGTAAGTGTCACTCGGGCCGCTCGGTCCACCGGCTGCCGCTGTCCGATCCTCCTGGCCACGGCCAGGGGCGAAATCAGGGATAAAGTTGCAGGACTCGATGCAGGTGCTGATGACTACATTGTTAAACCTTTCTCCACCGAAGAACTCCTGGCTCGTCTGCGGGCCCTGCAGCGCCGCACGCAACCACAACTCGATTCCATGGTTCGCGTGGCGGATCTGGAGATCGATTTACGGGCTCGCGTGGTGCGTCGGGGGACAATTGAAATTATGCTGACGAATCGCGAATTCGCATTATTGGAAGCCTTGGCGGAGGCATCCCCTCGCGCAGTGTCCAAAACGACGCTGGTTGAACGAGTATGGGACCAGTATTTTGACTCAGGGAGCAATGTCCTCAATGTTTATGTGAACTATCTTAGGAGAAAAATCGACCTTCCAGGTTTCACCCCTCTCATTCATACCTTG
>JAJFLS010000695.1 GCA_021772595.1 Opitutales bacterium | reverse complement strand
GTATCGGATGATTTCTACACGCCGGATACGCCGGGGAATTTGTATGCCGATGTGATCGCTGAGCTCGATTATTCAGTGGGTCGCATACTGGATCGATTGAAGGAACTGAAGCTGGACGAGAATACGCTGGTGGTTTTCACCTCGGACAATGGCCCGTTCTATGGTGGTTCGTCTGGCGGATTACGGGGGATGAAAGGACGATCCTGGGAAGGAGGGTATCGTGTGCCGATGATCGCTCGAATGCCGGGAACGATCCCCAAAGGAGTGGTCAACTCTCATCCTGCCGCGACGATCGATATCCTTCCTACCATCTGCCGATTTGCCGGAAGCCCAATCCCAGAGGATCGAATCATCGACGGCATAGACTTGATGCCTATGCTCTTGGACGGGCAAACCAAGAGTCCCCACCAAGCGATTTTCGGTATGCGTGGATCCAGCTTAGCGGTCGTGCATTCGGATCAGTGGAAACTGCATGTAGTGAATCCTGGTTCCGTGAACATGTTTAACTTCCCGCCGGAAATCGCGCGGCAACGCCTCAAGCGACGCGCTCCCGATGGGGTAACGATTATCGCCCCTTTCGAACAGGCCGATCCCAGCGAGTATCCCGGGATATCGACCGGAGTTGAGCCTTCTGCGATGATGCTTTTCGATTTGAATGATGATCCAGGAGAGCAAATTGATCTAGCGGATGACTACCCTCAAGTCGTCGAACATCTTAAGAGTCTGTTCGATAAAATGAAGGCGCAGATTCCTGACCTTCCTACCGAGGAAACGGAATACCTCTTTACCGAAGAGGCTCAAAAAAGCGGCGAGCTCATGCGGCTGATCGGCGGCGAACTGCGCTACGATAGGATTCCCAATTCGCAAAAACACCTTCTGAAAAAATAAATCAACCCCAAGATTCCCAAGCCTCATGAATCGATCCCAATTTTTAAAAAGCTGTCTGATTGCTCCATGGATGATCCGTGCCGCAAATTTATATGCAGCGAAAACGGTAGGTCAGCCACGGCTCAAAATCACCGATGTCAAAGTGATAGCGACGAGTCCTCGAAATAATTATTCCTGGGTATTCGTAAAAGTGTACACGAACGAGCCTGGTTTGTACGGTGTGGGATCGGCCAATGACCGATACCTGGCCTGGGCAGCCAAAGCGGCGCTTGAAAAACATATGATTCCTTTCTGGATCGGCAAAGATGCGGATCGGATCGAAGACATGTGGCAGTCCACGCACGTGCGTTCCTATTGGAGAAACGGGCCTATTACTAATGTGGTTCAGGCGGCGATCGATTCCGCTCTATGGGACATCAAGGGCAAGCGGGCGGGTCTTCCTGTCTACGAGCTTCTCGGAGGCAAGGTGAGGGATGCCGTTCCTCTGTATGCCCATGCTTCAGGCAAGGATTTCGATTCCTGCGCGGAAAGCGTGCAGCAATGGGTTAACAACGGTTTCCGCCATGTGCGATTGCAAATGGGTGGATACGGCGGTGGCGGTTATATTGAACCGGGTCAGGGGAGTCGTCCAGAAACCGGATACGACGGAAAGGCCTTCGACGAAGAATTGTATGTCAAAGTCATACCCGAACTGTTTCAGCATATTCGCAATGAAGTGGGCTGGGAAGTGAAATTGCTTCATGACGTTCATGAACACCTAACGCCTTCTGCTGCGCTGCAACTTGCCAAACGTCTCGAATCGGTGCGGATGTTTTTCGTCGAAGATATTCTACCACCGGAGCAGGTCGAATACTTTAAGCATATTCGCGCGCAAACGTCCACGCCTATGGCTATGGGTGAACTGTTTACTCATCCCTTGGAATGGCGACCTTTGATCGAAAACCGATTAATCGATTTCATTCGTTGCCGCGTTGGCATGATCGGTGGCATCACTCAGGCCCGTAAAATCGCTGCCCTTTGCGAACAGTTTGGTGTGCGAACCGCCTTTCAGGAAGGCGGGGAAAATGACCCCATTAATCAACTACTGGCTTATCACGTCGACTTGACTATACCGTCATTTGGCATCCAGGAGGAGAACGATTTTCCGGAAGAGGTTCTCGAAATGATGCCAGGAACAGCGAGGATACGAAACGGTTATTTGTATGGAAACGATGAACCGGGGCTTGGAATTGATATCGATGAAAAGATCGCCGCAAAGTTTCCATTAAGGGATGACTATCACAACGCAGACTGGACTTCCGTTAGAGGGATGGATGGCTCGGTTGTTAAACCTTGAAATCTGCTTCCGCGTCTAAAATCTTCGGGCAAATCAGTAGAACGAATCAATAGGCGTCTGCAGACAGGGGCTGTTCAGTGACTGGAATCGAAATACGCTGGACGATGTACTGCTCTTGATGATTATAGCGCCTAGCGAAAGCAAAAAATTCTCATGAAAATAGTACGTAACGTATCATTCGTTGTTGGCCTTTCACTGGTATTGTGGGGTTGCGGTCGCTCCCATCAGAATCCGCATGATATCTGGCAATCGGCCACGGATGATGAGCTGATGGATGCCGTCCAGTCTCAAACCTTTAAATACTTCTGGGACTTTGCGGAGACCAATTCCGGGCTTGCTCCAGAGCGCTACCACCCAAATGGAGATTACCCTTTGGATGACGCGCATATCATAACGACCGGAGGGACTGGATTTGGAGTTATGGCCATTCTCGTCGGAATCGAGCGTTCCTTTATAACCAGGGAAGAAGGGATACAAAGGTTGATGAAAATCGTTGAGTTCCTGGAAACTGCTGATCGCTTCCATGGAGTTTGGCCCCACTGGTTGGATGGGGAGACTGGTCGGGTAAAACCGTTCAGCGCCAAAGACGATGGCGCTGACCTTGTCGAAAGCTCCTTCCTTCTTCAGGGGCTTCTTTGCGTTCGCCAGTACTGCGATTCCAAAGATCCATTCGAAAAGGAACTGGCGGCTCGGATCGACACGCTGTGGCGGGAAATGGAATGGAATTGGTTTACGAGCGGAACCGATAATCTCTACTGGCATTGGTCTCCAAATTTTGGATTCGAAATGGATTTTGCCCTACAAGGATACAACGAAACGTTAATTACGCACGTGCTGGCTGCCTCATCTCCAAATCATGCGACAGATCCTTCTGTCTACCACAATTGCTGGGCGAGAAACGGAGCGATAAAGGCCGACGATACATTCTACGGCCTTGATCGCGTGCTGGATCATTACAACGACAATGATTCGCCGGTAGGCCCATTGTTTTGGGGATGTTATTCCTATATGGGTTTGGATCCTCGAAAGCTCGAAGACGCATACGGGAATTATTGGGAGCTCAACCGAAATCAGGCGTTGATGCACTACCGCTACTGCATCGCAAATCCGAACGGTTTTGAAGGATACGGGGAAACTTGCTGGGGCATGACCTCGAGCTATTCGCCAAAGAAAAAGGGAACCATCGGCTATGCATCGCATCGTCCGGACCGCGATATAGGGGTCATTTCTCCTACCGGCGCAATCGGTGTTATGCCATACACTCCAAAAGAATCTCTTGCAGCAATCCGCGGTTTTTTCACTGACTATGGCGATATCCTGGTTGGCCCGGCTGGATTCTACGATGCCTTTCGGCCTGGCAGTGGATGGGTGGCGCCCAGATATCTAGCAATCGACCAAGGACCGATAATCGTGATGATCGAAAATCATAGAACAGGATTGTTGTGGGAGCTGTTCATGTCCTGTCCTGAAGTGACCGAAGGTTTGGATAGGCTCGGCTTTAAATATTAACGATCTGCGTAGATGCTGTTGGTGGGGAGTAGTTTTTGGTCGGTTGATCGAATAATGCCGTTTGGTGATTTCAGGGTAGGGGTGGGAGGGGGGCCGCGGGGG
>JAJFLS010000694.1 GCA_021772595.1 Opitutales bacterium | reverse complement strand
AGTATTTGCCATCCTTCGATTCGATCAGAATAGCTTTATCCCGGGTAGTGCCGCTAGGCGGAGTCAAAGCTTGCCGACGCAGATCGAAACGAGCCGTGCCAGGCCGGAAGTTCTCCGACTCGTTATAGTATAAGCTCACGTTGACCGGCAATACGTCCTTGCCAATCAGACGGTCGAGATGCAACGCGGCGCTCCAGGTTTGCGTCTGGCCGTTTTGAATCTGCTGATTCCCGAAGTTAATATCGTAGTCCCATGGATCAACGCTGACAAATTTATTTGCGAGCTCCGGAGATACGAAGGAGTCGGCAACCGATTCGTCTTCACGCCAGCCATAGGTTCCGACAAGGGAGTCGTTCCAAAACTTTCCCTGCCAAATCGCAGCCTTCGACTTGATTTCAAACTGGTCGAGCTGCGCCCGAGTCGTCATTCGATCCATGTTGCCGTTCTCCAGAGCGTTGAGCACGCCAAATTCCTTAGAGGTCCAGCCGACATAGTTCGCGATATTCGCCGATTGAGTAGTATCGTTCCAAGCATCGGTGGGATCGATACCCGTAGCATTCCACGTCGGATCGAAGTAGCGCATAGAAGCGGATGTGGGAATATGAAGCTGAGTAACGTTCGAAATATTCGCTCCGGCCGCTGAGTTCCTTCCGATCAAGGAATCGCCCAAGTAATGAACGGTGGCCAAGTTTCCAGGATTCGTGTTTTCCGGCCCTGCCAATTTCGCCGCTTCAGTGTAGAAGGCGTCCTCCATGCGATAAGACTGGAATAGGCGCTGGTCTCCAGCAAAGCGGTCCCGAGAGTAGAAACCAGTAAAGGTGTGCTTCCCGAGCAGGGTGCTCAACCGGCTATCGCTTCCGGAATCTCGAAAGTCGTATTCGCCCATAGCGGTGAATCGAAGCGTGTCACGATCCCTGCTGGCGATCCGATTTCCGGATACAGCCGAATCGGAAACATAGGGCCGCCCTACGTTCGGATTCGCGGAGCCATCTCCCAAATGAGAGTTAACATCGATATATACTCCATCGTTAGTTCCGCCAATTCCAACGCGGCCCTCCTCGTAGCCTTCATCGTAATACGCCACTTCATAGCCAAGCTTGTTATTGAAGAAGGTTTGAGACAGCGAAAGGTCGAGGACATCCCAATCCGACCATTCCTTCTTGTTCGGGCCGTCGATCAATTTGTTTTTATAGTCGAAAATCGAGGGGTCGGTTATATGCTTATTCTTATACTGCCCAAATTCAGCGAAGGGCAGACTTGGGATTCCCCTAGTCGCATACAACCAGAAGGGAGCTATCCCAATAAGCTCCGAACTCGGAAGCTCAGGAGCTGGCGAGAGCAAGCCCGTGAGGACATGGTCGTTTATCATGCCTCCGTTTATGCTAGCGCTGTTCGGGTCGTCAAAAATGAGAAGCGGTCCGCCGAAGATCTGAGAGAAACCATCCAACGCAGGCAAACGGTTGGGGCTGCCAGCGTTAAACGCGCCGGTAGGGCTTCTCGCTTCGACAGGATCGAAGGTCCTTCCATCAAGTCCTCCTGCCGCCGTAAAATTGCCAGCAGCGTCCTTCGACGGGAGAAAGAACTGCGAGATGCGATCTTCGGGGGTCACCATGCGCGGGCGATTGCTCTCCACTTCGCCCGACTCGAAGTTACCCTTGAAAGTCAAGCTGCTGCTCTCGGATTTCAAAAACTTCGGCTCGTACTTGAATGCCAAGTACACGCGTTCGTCATCGTCGAAGGCCGGCTCTTGCCTGAATTCCTCATGATCGATCAGCGCCGCAACGGTAATAGCCAATTCATCCTCCATGAGCACGCGGTTGCCACGATAGCTAAAGCGCTTGCTCCCGTAGCTGCCGAAGCGAGCTTCGACCTTGTTCGAATCCTTGAAAGTCGCACCGACCGTAGTGGCGTTGATAAGACCTGCGGGACTCCCCAAACCGAAAAGAATGGCGTTAGGCCCCCTTTGCAGATCAATGCGATCCACGGTGTAGGAATCCCAAGGAACGCTGCTTAGGAAAAAGTTGCGCGTATTGTCCGCCGAGGAGAGCCCGCGAACGCGGTTGTTGTTGTTAGGATTATTGAAGTTGCCGCGCTCGTTCACATTAATGCCGCTTCCGGCATTGGTGTAGGTGCCCTGGGGGCCTCCGACCTCGGAACTTACCGTGTAGTTCAGCAAGTTTCATTGTCGACCGCTCCGGTATCTTCGAGGAATGCCTCGGTAACTACCGAGAGCGCCGAACCAACGTCTTTTAGATCCGTGCGAATGCGCGTGCCTGCGAGAGTGCTCGTCGCTCGGTATCCGGTATCCTCTGAAGCTTGAACGGTGAAGGGCGACAGTTCGTAAACTTCTTCCTCTGTATCGTCTTGCGCCGACGATTGGGCGGGACCACTGGCAAGGGCGATCGTTAGCAGCCCTTTGAAGAGGCCGCCTAAATTTCGTTTCTTTTTCGTATTCTCTAAATTCATTTGGGTTTCAGTTATTATTTGCTGTAGTTGCTGGTTATCAGAGCGCTCAGGGTCTTTACCTCCTTTCTTCGCTCGCTTGATTTTAATGGCATAGGCCTTGCCTCCGCTAACCGGGACGACCTCGCATCGGGTGCCTTCTGTCATGGCAATCAAGCCTTCCAACGTTGTATAGAAACCATCGATCGCTTTGGTTCGAACTCCCTTCGCCCTCCTTGCTTCGAAGAGGATTTCCACGCCCGTAAGGCGCATGAATTGAGCAAGTGTCTTGTTTGCCGAACCCACCGGTATTGAAATCTTCTGACGCTCGAGATCGGGCTCGAGAGATCCTTGCGAACGGGAGTTGGTTGCCAGCAACACAAGCGCGGCAGCCATCCATAGAAACCAGGAGTGGGATCGTTCTAAAAACAAGGGGCAGATTGATAATATTCATAGGAGCGTGTTTCGGCCCCTATGACAGTTAGCATTCGAATTTTGCTAAAAGAAAATCACGGTTTCTGAAAAAACTCAATTCGAGAAAACCGAAAATCGCACAAGCTTCTTATTTCTTGCTCTTCGAGAATTTCAATAAACGCTGCGGACTTCCCCTTTCAGAAAATCCGCATTCCATTGATTGAATGCACTCTATTCAGCTTATGTAACGGAGCAATAGATACACGCTATCTTTCGCGCCAACTCAATGTTCAATCCTGTATGCTCTCATACCCAGAAACGATTAAGAAACTTTGGAACTCAGGCTGAAGCTCTGAGCTACTCCTCTCGTTCGCGGAGGACCATTTCATTCGGTGAACTCGTATCCACCTGAATATCCAAGGCTCCTTCAACGAGCTCCCTAAACCGATCTAGATTCTTCGGACTAATCGTTGCCGTTATAGAATGTTTCGCGGTTTCCGCGTTGGCTATCACGATTTGAATGTCATTGTAGCGGTTGAGCTCCGACACAACCTCAGACAGTGGACTATCGATAAACTCGATAGTCGGGCTCTTCCAATTCAAGCGCTCCGCCATCTCCTCTTCCGAGACTGTTTCTATCTGCTGAGGAGCCGATGAAACGCTGGCGCTAATATAAGATCGCTGACCCGCGGACAACTCGTACGGCGAAGAAGGGGCGGTTTCGTCTGGAGCCAGTCCTTGATCATCCGCCAGAGGATCGAGCCACACGCGACCTTCGGTCACGACCACCTCAACCGATTTAGCTCCCAGCTGAACGTTGAATGCTGTGCCCAAGGCTTTGATACGGGTCTCACCCGCGACGACGACAAAGGGGCGACTCGCATCCTTCGCCACCGTGAAATGAGCTTCTCCAGAGAGAAGTGTAATCAATCGTTCCTTAGCGGTATAGTCTACGGAGGCCTGCGCTCCCTCGTTCAACTCCACCACGGATCCATCTTCCAAAGCGTGGCGCTCGTAGTACGGCGCTACTTCGTATTGAGACAATAAGAGAGAGCCCTCTTTTTCGAGCGGATTCCAGCTCTGCCATACGAACAGTCCCAGAACGAGCGACGCCGCCAGGGCCGTCAACGCTCCGGGACGCAGCCAACGGTTTTTCGGCATTGGGATTGACGACACACCCTCATCACTCGATTCAGCAGTTTCCGAGCTTCGCTCCTTCAATTGATCGAATTGCTCCCAAATGAGAAGACGCCTCTCGTATGCTTCGTTGTGTCTCGGATCTTCAGAGAGCCAATTCGAAAAGGTCTCTTCATCCTCGGAAGTAAATCCTAAATCGCTCTTAACAATCCAATCCGCCGCTTGTCGACGGATAGCTGCATCGTCTTCTTTATAAGAAGTATTCTCTCCAGAACTCATATCTGCCCCTCTTTCTGAAAACGTTCTACGTATTCCGCGCACTTGTCGAAGCCGATCGACAATTGGTGATACACAGTGAAAACCGACAATCCCAGCTTCTCTGCGATCTCTTGCTGAGAGAGACCCTGCACCTTACGCAATTTGAAGATCTCGCGGCAGCGGGCGGGCAGTGATTCGATTGCTTGTTCCAAAATTTCGAGTTCCTGTTTCTGAGCAACTTCTTCGGCTACGTCAGATTCGGTGTCTAAGACATCCAGGTCCTCGATTTTTGCTAAAACATTTTCGCCTCTAATTTCGGCTCGTTTGGACGCATTGATCGCCTGATTCCGAGCCGTCGTAAAGAGGAAGGACTTCGGAGTTCTGAGGCGGCTTTTGTCATTTGCTGCCAACGCCTTCATGTAGGACTCCTGAACGATGTCCTCAACGTCTCGCACATTCGGGAAACGACGCCTCAGCCATGCCTCAAGGATCTCGCCATGCGGCAGCAGGTGTGTTTTGAACCACAAATCTTGATCTGGATCTAGCGGAGGCATACAATCATTAGCGTTCCATTTGTGTTTCGCAAAAAGAGCAAGAACAGATTCTTGCCCTGATAATCGCCGGTAGCAATGAAAGAATGATTTGCCGGATGATACAATCGTCCCTCTACAAATAGCGGACTTAGAAACTAGCGGCCCACAAAACCAATGTTAGCGGCTCATCCCCGGGGCTCCACACCCATGTCGAAATGGCGCCTGGAGGCGAGCCGCGACCTGAACAATTCTATATATTCGGGATGCAGGAGCCTGCACTCAAAAGAGTGCTTAATGTTGGGAATGTCCGTTTTCAAAAACCCACTGAAAATGAGAGTATTAATCAGACGAAATTTTTTGCCATGGAGTAGATGGAGGTACGGAGAATAGATGGATGCCTCTGTTCATCCGTGAGCTCCGTGCTACGATTACGTTGGTTGCGACTCTGTCGAAGACCCCCAACTCGACGGTGTTGCGGAATTCCGTAGGAGTATGGCTCGTGAACCGCTTGAATACGCGTGAAAAATGATAGGGGTTTTGAAATCCAAAATCGAAACTGATCTCTTTTATAGACTTGTTCGTCGTCGCAAGCAATGTCCCTGCAGCATTGATTTTCCCACGCATAAGATAATGGCTGGGGGATTCGCCCAAGAGCTCGGAGCAACGTTTGGCGAGCGTCGACTTGCTGACCTCCATAAACTCCGCGAGCTCGTCGAGCGTCAGGCGCTTAGTGGAATTTCGATGCTCGATTTTCTCCAATCGATTCAGAAACTGTTGATCGCTGGAGATTTTTCGGAACGCGGGTGCCAATCGATTCTCAGGCATGTGACTGAGAAGTATCCAAAAAACGCGTTCGAGTAGACAGTCTTGAATTTCAGAAGCGAAACGGTGATCGCTCTTCGATTGCGAGGCGATCTCCTTGAACAAGGGTTCGATTTCTTCGATCGGAGCTGGGAATGCCTGATGCCCAGGATCCAAATCCGTATCGAATATACGGATATTATAATCCGAT